>CAYZCB010000010.1:0-12061 GCA_964476815.1 uncultured Candidatus Saccharibacteria bacterium | reverse complement strand
CGTCCACGTCCTTCTTGGATTTGGACAAACAGAATACGTGACTCAAAAACGGATACGGCTTCGGGCAGGGCTCACTGTTTTTGTCCTCTGGATACTTATCCTCGCCGGTTGGTTTCGTTTAGTGACAGCGTGATTTCGCTCCAGTTAACTGAAAGTCTGGCTAAATACTTTCTACAAACCGCATTCGTGCGGTTTTGTTTTACCTAAACAATAGTGTATTGCAGGGTAGGGTAAAATGTTGGGATACACAAACCCGCCGGGTCCACAATGATTTGTGAGCAAAAAAAGACGCGTGATGAATCTATCTCACGCGTCTGCATTTTTTACTGAATGTCGGAGGACGGACATTGTGCCAAACGCACGAACAAGTTGTTTTTTGGAAATTGCTGTCTTTCCATATTTCAATTGTCCAGCGGAACATTCTGTACGCAATCCAAAAAGAAACGGCCGGATCAATAAGATACCATCCCGTGAGATTTATCATTAATCCGCCGAGGGCGACGCCAAAACTTTGCATCATATCCGACAGGATGTGCATGTGTAAGGCGGTATGGGTCACGTGTTTTTCGTTCTCTCTTACACCGTGAAGTCGCAGATGCTGAAGATAGTTGATTGCACCGCTCAGTGCGGCAAAGACCAACATCTTTAGTCCTTGGACTTCGTGAGGGTTCGTGAGACGGTGGTAAGCGCTCACAACCGTCCCGATCGCAATCGTCAGGAGAAGTATCGCGCTTATGTACCCACCCCTAGCCCGGATGATGTTTTCTTTATCGGGACTTGCCGACCTGCGGGCACACATCACGACAACGACTGAAATGATTACCGCGACGTTGTCCATGAAAACGTGTCCAGCGTCTGCGAGAAGGGCGATACTTCCCGATAACAAACCGCCGGTTATCTCAAAACCCAAAGCCAGTATTCCCAAACAAAAAACCCAAAAATATCTTCGAATTTCCCTATCGTAACGATCCATAAAATCTCCCTTTGTTTGAAGTTGAAATGTGCTTTCTCACAGGTATATCACAAACATCTCCATCACGCCAAAATATTTCCGCGCGCTATAAATTTTAAGTTCATATTTTTCTTCTGCTATACTCATGAGCATGTCCGCAATCGTAACGACCAATCTGACCAAAAGATACGGCGACCTCGTCGCGGTCGACAACCTGAATATCTCCATCGAATCGGGAGAAATATTCGGAATCCTCGGACCAAACGGCGCCGGCAAAACGACGACGATTATGATGCTCTGTACTCTTCTCAAACCAACATCAGGTACGGCCACCGTAAACGGTTTCGACGTGGTCAAGCATCCGTCGAGAGTCAGGGAATCGATAGGCATCGTTTTCCAGGACCCGAGTTCAGACGACACCTTGACCGGTTACGAAAATTTGAAACTCCACGCACTTATGTACGACGTGCCGATGAAGGAAATAGACGCTCGCATCGACCGCGTCATGACTTTGGTTGACCTTAAAGACCGCATGCACGACATCGTAAAAAAATATTCCGGCGGCATGAGGAGGCGGATGGAAATTGCCCGGGGGCTTCTTCATGAGCCGAAAATTCTTTTTCTCGACGAACCGACGATAGGTCTTGACCCGCAGACGCGCGAGCATATGTGGAAATACATCGAATCTTTGGCCAAGCGTCTCAATATGACGATAATTCTCACGACGCATTATATGGAAGAAGCCGAAAATCTTTGCCATCGCGTCGCCATCGTTGATCACGGAAAAATCGCCGTTCTCGACACGCCGGCAAACCTCATCGCTTCCATCGGCGGCGACATTAGCGTCAAGACGCACTCGATAGATATGAATGACGTTTTTTTTCATTACACCGGCAGGGCCATTCGGGAAGAAGAGGGCGACGATATGGGCAGACTTCGGGCATATACAAATGTCAGGCAAAGTAACAACAAGTAAATGAAACTTCGCCGAATTTTCAAAGGCATATACGCCATCTGGTATCGCGAGGTAAAAGTCTTTCTCCGCGAAAAAAGTCGTCTCGTCTCGGCGATATTTATGCCGCTCTTCTGGTATTTCATTTTCGGCGCCGGCATCGGATCCATCGCTTCGCAGACGGCGGTGCCGGGGGAAAATTACCAGCATTTTATTTTTCCGGGATTTTTGGCGATGGTTATTATTTTTAACGCGATGTTCAACGGCGCTTACGTCGTCTGGGACCGCAAAGTTGATTTTCTGAAAGAAGTTTTGGTCGCGCCTTTGTCGCGCACCACGATATTTATGGGCAAAGTCCTTGGCGGCATGACCGACGCTTTGGCCCAAGCGCTCATTCTTCTGTTCATCGGTATCGTGCTCGGCGTGCCATTCACGTTTTTTTCCGTAATTCTTTCGATATTCACTCTTTTTATTTTTGCCATCGGTCTTGTTTCACTCGGTCTCATCATCGGCGCGTTTATGGAAAGTCCGGAAGGTTTCGGTCTCGTGTCGAGTTTCGCCGTCTACCCACTCTTTCTTTTGGCGGGAGCTTTTTATCCATTGAGTAACTTGCCCGGCTGGATGCAAGTCATGACGCATTTCGACCCGGCGACGTATGCCGTTGACGCGCTTCGAAACGTGATTCTCGGCGCGTCGTCACTGCCCTATCTCACCAACGTTGCGATCATTCTTGGTTTTGACGTCGTCCTCGTAATCATCGGCACATGGGCGTTCAACAGAATGAAATTGTAAGTCCTACAACTAGTCTTCGTGAGCGAGTGTCTCGGCTTTTCCGGTTTCTATGGCGGACAAAATTCTCTCCGCGACGTATTCGGCCGAGTCCGGCTCGGGCATTCCTTCGCGGGAGCGCGACGACATTGTTTTTGCCACACTGTCGGATTTGACGGAGTTTTTTCCGAAATCGGTTGCCGTCAGTCCCGGATGGACGACAGAGACGATTATGTTTTCTTTTTCGAGTTCGGCGCGAGCGGTAAGCGACAGGGCGTTTAGTGCGTATTTCGTCGAAGCGTAAGCGCCGAGATACGGATAATAATTCTTCGAGACCATCGAACTTATGTTCACTATCATTCCGCCTTTTTGTCCGCGCATAATCGGAATGACTTTTTGCATCGCTTCCAAGGGCCCCATGACGTTGAGTTCGATGATTTTTCTGTAATCTGAAATGCCGACGTGTTCAACGGCTCCGTAAATGCCCTGGCCGGCGTTGTTTATGAGGATATCGATTCTGCCATATTGTTTTTTGACTTTTTCTATCATCGAATCGACGGAGTCCATATCGCTCATATCCGTTACAACGGGTAACGAGCTGGGCAGTTCTTTCGCAAGCGCTTCAAGTTTGTCTTTCGAACGAGCTGCGAGGGCGACTTTCGCGCCATGGCGCGTCAAAAGTTTTGCCGTTGCAAGACCGATGCCTGCCGAAGCGCCGGTGACGATGATTACTTTGTTTTTGATTTCCATACGTGATTATTTATGTGCTAAAAGCCCATTATATCCCAGGCACCGAAACGGCACGATTTTTCGTATTATAATGAAGCAGTGAAATCCCCACAAGAAAAAACCATTCGATACTTTTCCATAGTCGTAGTTGCTTCGGTTTCATTTTTCCTGCAATCGGGAAACGCTCTTGCGGCCGTTTCATGTACGACTATTTCATCGGGTCTCTCGTATGGTATGACCGATCCGTCTTCGGGTGGTCCGATAACGAGTTTGCAAGATTTTCTCTACGCCGAAGGATACCTGGCTGCTACGCCAAACGGCCATTTCGGTCCTTCGACGCTTACGGCCGTTACTTCTTTTCAATCGGCTCACGGACTTTCTCCCGTCGGTTCTGTCGGACCACTAACTCGCGCTGTCATTGCTGGCATAAGTTGCGGTGGAACATCTTTACCTTCCACAAATACCATCTCCTCAACTATCTTGCCATCGACTCCTGTTTCAAACGTTACCGCTCCTTTGGCCAGCACCACGCTCACGATCGGGAAAAACTACACAATTACGTGGAACGGAATGGATAATACGGGATACGATATCGTTCTTGAAGACCAAAACGGTTTGAGTCAAGGCTTTATAACTCCCAACATGCAAACCTCCGGCACGTACGTCTGGCAAGTCGGCCAAGTACTTTCCGGAGTGACGGGGTCTTATGCAGTTGTTCCTCCAGGCACATATCAGATTGATTTGACGAGTGTCTTGGGCGGCGCGCCCGATATTGTGAGTGGAAAGTTTACTATCACCGCGCCGCCCATCGCCATAACTTCCATCGAACCTTCCACTGCATCGCTTTCCGCGGCGACCACTCTTGTTATTTTCGGTTCGGGCTTGGGCCCGTCGGCGACAATCGCCATCGACGGATATTACAATCTGGCGGCAAGCGTTCTCTACGCTTCGGCCGACGGCACCGTCTTGGTCTTTTCTTTGCCCGCAAACGTCGCCATCGGACAACACGAGGCTTACGTATCGACCCCATACAGTATGGTAGTCTCGTCGCCCTTCACGGTGGCACAATAAGAAATCATGAGCGAAAAAAAAGAAAAAAAACTCCTCGGTATTATTATTGTTCTCATGACAATTACTCTTATTATCATGTGTGCCGTCTTGGTGACGGGTGTTCGTCGTGTCGGCCAAGGAACTTTTCCATCGTCATTAACCAGTTTTCTTTCGGCTCGGCGGGAACGCGGACCGCTTCCACTCTCGGACGCAGGTCTTATTCGTTCGTGGATGACGTTCGACTACATCAACAAACTTTTCAATTTGTCGCCCACGTATCTCAAGACGACGTTTTCCATAAGCGATTCGCGTTACCCAAACCTTTCTCTTTCCGAATACGACGAGTCGTTTTCGACGACGAGTCCCGTTTCGTTTCTCTCCGACGTTAAAACGGCGATTCTTCAGTCGACGACAACACAGCAATGACCTTCTTTCTTTCCGGAATCCTTTCTTTTCTTCTTGTTTACAAATACCCGGCGCTCTTTTTGATGGTTTTTTTGTCGGCGATCATCGTGCCATTTCCCGTCGATACGACACTTCTCGCCGTCGGCGCTTTCGCCAGCCAAGGCTATTTTAGCGCCATCGTCGCCTACGTCGCGGCGTTTCTCGGCAACGTTTTGGGCGACGTTACGAGTTACGTCATATGGAGAAAATACGGCCGTTCAATCATACGAGAACGATATGCAAAAAAGTATCGTTTTTTTGTAGAATTGGAAGAAAACGTCAGAACATATGCCGTGCCGACGGTTTTCGCTTCGCGATTCGTAGGCGTTCTCGGTCCAATTGTCAATTTTCTGTGCGGTTATACGCGTGTCCGTTTGAAACTTTTTCTCATCGGCAGCATTTCGGCAAATGCAATCGACACGGCATGGCCGATAATTTTGGGATACGTCGTCGGAAGTTATTGGGAAAATTTTTCCAGTCTCGTCGGAGTTTTGGGAGCGATTATGGCTTTACTCGCAATAATCGGCGCACTCACTCGGGTCTATTTTCAAAAGAGATAAGGACGATTTCCGGGTTTGCACCGATTCTCATCGGTGGTCCCCACGTGCCGACGCCGCTTGAGGTGTAGACGGTCGTTTTTCCGAATCTCGAAAGCCCGTAATTTCTGTTTTTAAAAACGAGCGACGTGAGAATATTGAAAGGAAACACCTGACCGCCGTGGGTATGACCCGACAGCTCAAGATCAACGATGTTTTTTTCTGCGATAGCCGTCGACACGGGAGTGTGTTTGAGAAGTATCCTTGGATATTTTTTTTCCGTGCCGATTATTTTTTCGAGAATTGGTCCGTAGGCATTTTTATTTGTTGCGTCGCTGTCGGTCACACCGATGATTTCGACGCCGTCACAGACTATCGACGCATTGTCGAGGATTTTGATATTGGCTTTTCGTATGGCCGAACCGTATATTTCCACGGAATCTTTTTCGAACTCCTCGTGATTACCGAAAACAAAAAAATTTCCAAGCGTGGTCCTGATGTCTGAAAAAGGCCCGACACATTCATCGGCGTCGACTTTCACGCCGTCAAAAACATCCCCGACGAAGAATACCGCGTCAGGCGAAAGACTCTTGATTATTTTTGAAATTTTCTCGGCGAATGGTCTACCTCTTATTTGCCCAAGATGAATGTCGCTCAATAAAGCCACCTTTCTGTTTTTCCAGGAATCGGGCAAGTTTTGGATGTTGACCGTAATCCTCCGTACCTGGATGACATTTGCGTTCACGAGCCCAAATATTGAAACGGCCGCCGCCGCGACAAAAAGTAATTCACCGACGATTTTTACCGAAGCGATATTCGCCCCCGGTATTTCTTTTCCGAAAGAAAAAAAGACAATCCAATACGCCGCCGCCGCGAGGAGAAAATAAATCATGGACCCAAACCACGTCGCGGCGATTCGATAAGCGACCGTCGTTATTTTATTGCGAAAAGAGTGGGCGAAAAGAGACGCGGCGAGAAAAGATACCGACAGGAGCACGGAAATTATTTTTAAAATTAGAAGAGCTTTACCAGTTACATTGAAAATATCCATCACGGTTCTGTAAAGCAGAAAGTGAGCTTCAAAAAGTATGACCTGAATGATAAGAAGTGAAATATAAAACATACGATTATTTTTTCTTTCGAAATTCGCCTATGATCGGCAAAAAAGAAAGGATGATTATGATAATAACTAGAATCGTCAGATACTTTCCGGCATTCGGCATGACAGAACCGATAATATATCCGACGTAGACGAGGACAAAGGACCAGAGAACACCGCCAATGATATTGTATTTAAGAAATTTTTCGTATTTCATTTTACCGACGCCGGCGAGAATCGGCGCGAATGTTCGGACGACAGGTACGAATCGCGCGAGAATGACGGTTTGTGTGCCGTAAGTTTCATAAAAATCTTCCGTCTGTTTCACGTGTCGTTTGTGAAAGAACCACGAGTCTTCGCGGGAGAAAATTTTCGTTCCGACCTTTCTTCCGAACCAAAACCCGACACTGTCGCCCAAAACGGCGCCAAGCGAAAGGAGAAGAGCGAGTTCCCAGACGTTAAAAAACCCGACCGAGGCGAGAATTCCCGCGGAAAAAAGCAAACTGTCGCCTGGCAGAAAAAAGCCGAAAAAGAGGCCTGATTCGGCGAAGACGACGAAAAAAAGTCCGGCATAGCCGAGGGTTTCGACGAGCGCCGATATGTCGACGTGGAATAATGACATTTGGTTGAAATTGTATTATATTCGTAAGTACCCCGTAATGAAAGCTCACGTCCACAGAATACAAAAATCCTACCACTCTCATTTTACCAACCGACAATTCGTCGTTTCCTTTCTTGTGTCTTTTGCGGCACTCGTCGTTTCTCTTTTCGTCAGTTTTTACGCTTCCATGTATGCGGCTGCCGCGGCGAGCAATCCCGTCACGGATATCGTTCTTTCGAACATTAGAGTGTATGACGTCGATTGGGCTTTCATTTATGGTGTTCTCGTTTTTTGGATAATCGCCGGAGTGATTCTTTTGAATGAACCGCGGAGGATTCCTTTCGCCCTCAAATCGATAGCGACGTTTGTCATCATTCGTTCGATTTTCATAACATTGACTCACATTGCCGTGTTCCCGACGCACGACATCATCCCGACGACCGGATTCATGAGTTATTTCATCACCGCCGACGATCTCTTTTTTTCTGCCCATACCGGATTACCGTTTCTCCTCGCGCTTATTTTTTGGGACGAGAAAATTTTGCGATACTTTTTCATCATTTCCTCGATATTTTTCGGTGCCGTTGTGCTTCTTGGTCACTATCACTATTCGATAGACGTTGCCGCGGCGTTTTTCATCACCTATACGATTTATCACATTTCGGAGAGGCTTTTTCCGAAGGATTTAAAGCTTCTCAAAGACGGAATTGAAACCTAGTTTTTCTTCCTACGCATTTTTAAGAAAAAAGCCGTGCGGAAAAAATGAAAAATATATTCCGCGGTGATTTTTATCGTGCCCTCTCGTTTAAATCTCCTCGCTGATGTTTTGAGGACGAGGTTTTTATCGAAGACTATCTGTCCGTGCGGAGCGAGCCTTTTTGCCGTGTCGGTGCCGTCGCCGTAAAAAGTGATAAGCACGTCGAAGCCCCCGACGGTTTCGAGGGTAGAAGCTCTGATAAACATGTTTCCCTCTATGAGCATACCGCGGTTGAAAACCCTTACGATTGAGTTCACCGGTCGCCAGATGTATTTTTGTGAATTAAGCGAGAACCATCTAAAAAAGATTGGTCCGTCGTAATAATCATACGGTCCAGTTACCGCGACGACCCTGTGATCGTCAAAATGTTTGGCGCCGCGGGAAAGCCAATCTTTTTCGGGCAAACAATCCGCATCAAGGAACGCCAAGATTTTTCCGCTTGCGACTTTTCGTCCAGCTTCGCGCGCGGAGGACGTACCTTTTCTCTTTTCGTATATGACTTTCGCGCCTTTCGCGGCGGCAATGGCGGACGTTTTGTCCGTCGACGCATTGTCCGCGACAATGACTTCGAAGTTCGGGTAATCCGACGAAAGAATCGCGTCAAGCGTTTTTCCGAGATTTTCTTCTTCGTTGTACGCCGGTATGATGACGGATATTTTCATTCGTTTATCGTATTGGTTTCCAATCTTTCGAATATGATCTGTCGAAAAGACCCCGATATATGGCGTCCCGTGTCCAAATGAAAAGCAATTGGGCCCAACCGATGCGATGCGCTCGACGATTTGGATGAAATATAATGAGCCGGTTGTCGAAACGCGTCCTGCCGATTTTCGATAATTGATAGAAAAAATTAACATCTTCTCCGGCCGCGAGCTCAGGACGAAACCCTCCGAGTTTTTCGAAAGTTTCTCTTCGTACCATCATAAATTTACCCCAGGCTGACCCACGATGGAAAACGTTGTTGAGCACGCGGTATCCCGTGTTGAGAATCATTGAAATTAGGCTGTCGGGAAAAGTTCGAAGCTCCGGCTGGACTTCGATGTTGCCGGAAACACCAACAACTTTTTTGTCCACAAAATTCTCAAGCGCTTGTTTGAAAAAAGTGTCTGGGTCGATGACGAAACAGCCGCAGTCGATAAAGACTAGAAATTCTCCCGTTGCCACCTTTGCTCCACGATTTCTCGTTTCTCCGGCGTTTACTCGCGGTGGTTTTTCGAGCGTTACGACTTTGTCGGCATATTGTTTGGCAACAGTGACGCTTTTGTCGTCGCTTAAATCATCCGAGACGATAATCTCGTGAGGAATAATGAGCGCAGCGCGCAATCGTTCCAAGGTTTGTTTGATTACTTTTTCTTCGTTTAAAGTCGGAATGATAATGGAGATTGTCGGTTTCATTGGGAATATTTTTTCAGCAATCGGTCGCGGACGTATTTGGTGAAGCCAACGACGCAGATGAAGAGTACAACGAACGCCACGACGACTTCAACTCTTTGGAAATCATTGCCGACCTCGATATAAATATTTCCGAAGAAATATCCGACGCCAAGAAGCGCCAAGCTCCAGATGAACTGCCACAAAGCGTTGATTTCCAGATATTTTTTAAACGAGACTTTGGACATGCCGGCGGTAAAAAGGACTATCGGAGCGAAGCCGAGCCCCGTCGTCAGTTTTGAAATCGTCAATATTCTCATATGGTGTTTTTCGAACATTTTTTTTACCACCTAGACATGTTTATCCGTAATGCTCACGTATTTTCCGAATCTTTTTATGAAACGTTCTCCGTAGCGATATCCGATCCAGTACCACCCCGCGTCACCAATAAGTTCCCCGAGCATGAGGCAGATGTATGTCGGTATAAATGTGAGTGTACTGAACCGAACGATAAATCCGAGAAGAATCGAAAACGGCGGTCCGCCGACGATGGCAACAGGCACGATAAGCACGTATCGGTATTGGAGCAGCAGGGCTATAAGCTGGTTCGGCATTGGGAATAATCATAGCACCTCTTATTGTGTATAATCACCACATGATTTTACTCGACGGAAAAAAAGCTAGAGATTTCTACGCGCAGATATTGGCGGCGAAAATCCGGACTCTCGGATTTTCGCCGCATCTTGCCATCATTCAAGTCGGTGACAACCCGTCTTCAACCTCGTACATAAACCAGAAGAAAAAATTCGGCGAGAAAATAGGCGCTACGGTGGAACATATCGCTTTTCCGGCGAATGTTTCCTTTGATGAATTGAAGAAAAATATTTTGGATCTTAACGGCGACAAAAAAACAAACGGCATCATTGTTCAATTGCCGCTCCCAACCCACCTCGATAAGAAAGCTGTCATAGATTTAATAATCCCGAAAAAAGATGTTGACGGATTGACGGAGAATTCGAAATTTGTCCCCGCGACCGCTCGCGGCGTGAAGTCGCTTCTGGATTTTTACGACATTGCCGTCAAAGGAAAAAAAGTCGCCGTTCTCGGTCGCTCGGAGCTCGTCGGCAAGCCGACCGCGAAATGTATGGAAAATTCCGGAGCATTTGTCACTGTTTGCCACTCCCAAACGGCTAACACAAGGGAGGTGACGAAAAGTTCTGACATTATTATCGTTGCCATCGGAAAGGCCAAACTTGTCGACGAAACGTACGTGGGAGAAAACTCTCCCGTCGTCGTCGATATTGGATTAAGTTCGCTTTGCGGCAAACTCGCCGGCGACGTCGATTTTGAAAAAGTTAAAAAACTCGTTTCGGCAATTACTCCCGTGCCAGGCGGCGTCGGTCCTATGACCGTACTCTCGCTTTTCGAGAATCTTGTTTTGGCCGCCGAAGAAGCGTAAAATATGAAACATAGTCATTTATTTCTAATAAAAATATGAACGAAGAAAAAAATTGCGGATGTAAAAAACCGTGGCATCGAAGCCGCCTGCTTATAAAGATTCTCATCTGCTTTCTTATCGTCTGGGTCTGGGTCAATATCGCAAACGGTATAGAAGCTTCACATTATATCGGCGAGACGAATGGTCCGGCCACAATTACGGTCGCCGGTACGGGTGGCATCGTCGCCACTCCGAATATCGCCACGTTTGACTTCACGGTAACGAACGAAGCTGCTTCCGTTGCCGACGCACAGACGCAGACAACGGCGAAAATGAATTCCATCACGGACTTTCTCAAGAAAAACAATATCGCCGCCGCCGATATCCAGACGACCGACTACAGCATTTATCCGCATTATGAATACCAGAGCAGTAACTGCGTTTACGGTTCTGTGAGTTCCGGTGGAGTCACTTCAAACGGCGTCATGATACCGACTCCAGTCTGCCCTCCGAGCCAAAATGTTTTGACAGGCTACGACGTGAGCGAATCAATCACGGTCAAGATCCGCGACCTTTCGACCGCCGGTACGATTCTTTCCGGAATAGGAGAGTTTGGCGTGACCGACGTGAGCGGACTCTCGTTCACCGAAGACAACTACAATGATTTAGTAAAACAAGCCGAGGCTTCCGCAATAACGGATGCGAAGGGAAGTGCTATCACTTTAGCGAAAAATTTGGGAGTAAAAATCGTCAGACTCGTCAGTTATTCGAATCAGGAACAAGGTCCGATTATGTATGCCACCGCAATGGCAAGCAATGCCGCTGTACCTTCAGCTGTGCCGGAAATTTCTGCCGGACAAAACAAAATAACGGCAAATGTCACGGTCGTTTACGAGGTTAGATAGTCGCTTGACAAAGAATATTATGTATGGTAGCATTGCGGCGTATGAAGACACGCTCTTTGACTCGTCTCCCCTCGGAGTTTCCAGGAGATCAATTCAGGAAACTGTCCTTTGAAGAGTGGTTCAATAGATTATCGCGAAATATGCAAGCCTTTGTTTGTTTTTTTCCTGCCATACCGGCACTATACATATTCGCGGGAATCCTTAGAGCCTTTTCGGTTCTCGCTTACCGTCACGCCCCGATCTACGAACCGTGGGTCGACTGGTGGTGGATGTGGGTAGCCAAGTGGCTCTTCAAATAAGAATTGCACGGCGCGCTTCGCATTTGCGAAGCGCGCCGTTTCATTTGTCCTATCGGGCTTTTTTTGTTATATTCCACAAACACTCGCGAGTGTAGCTCAGGTGGCTAGAGCACCCCACTGATAATGGGGAGGCCGATGGTTCGAGTCCATCCACTCGCAC
>CAYZCB010000009.1:0-12762 GCA_964476815.1 uncultured Candidatus Saccharibacteria bacterium | reverse complement strand
ACCCTCAATTTCGGTACTATGCTTAACCCCGATTATCTGCGGCGCAGACTCTCTAAGTGAGTGAGCTGTTACGCTTTCTTTAAATGATGGCTGCTTCTAAGCCAACATCCTCACCGTCTGAGAAAATCCACCACCTCCAGCGTACTGAGCATAGATTTTGGGACCTTAAGTTGAGATCAAGGCTGTTTCCTTTTTGACCTGTGGAGCTTAGCCCCCACGGTCTTACTGCCGCGCTATAGTCCAGAGTATTCGGAGTTTGATAGGTCTCGCGTCCTTTCGAACTGTCGAGATCTTCCAGTGCTCTACCCCTCTGGGGAACGCACGACGCTAGCCCGAAAGCTATTTCGGAGAGAACCAGCTATTACCGAGTTCGATGAGCTTTTCACTCCTTACCACAGATCATTGGAGAGTATTGCACGTCTCTACCATTCGGACCTCCCCCTGACTTTCGTCAGGGTTCATCCTGTCCATGGCAAGCTCACACGGCTTCGGGTCTTTTGCATTGTACTTGTTGTCGCGCTATTAACACTCGGTTTCCCTATGGCTGCACTCATTCAAGAGCTTAGCCTCGCACAATGCAAAAACTCGTTGGCTCATTCTTCAATAGGCACGCCGTCGAGGATATAAATACCCTCTTCGACTCTTTGTAGACATATGGTTTCAGTTCTATTTCACTGCCCTCAACGGGCTGCTTTTCACCTTTCCCTCGCGGTACTTGTTCACTATCGGTCTTTTTATGTATTTAGCCTTGCCGGTTAGTTCCGGCGGATTCCCTCGAGGTATTCGTGTCTCGAGGTACTCAAGAACGGAGACGAAAGAGACATAAGATTTTCGGTTACGGGACTATCACCCACTGGGGTCAGGCTTTCCAGCCTGTTCTCCTAACCTTACGTTTTGTAACTCTTCTTGCCGTAAAGGCAATATCTCCGCCTTACAACCCCCGGTCTTAATCGCGTGACATATCTTTCGATACGCCGCACGATTAAGACCGAGTTTGAGCTATTTCGCGTTCGCTCGCCGCTACTGACGAAATGTTCTCGGCTTGCGCCGAGTTTGTTTTCTGTTCCTCCTGGTACTGAAATGTTTTACTTCCCAGGGTCTGCATATGCACGTCAAGCGCACATATTATAGGAGTTCGTCCTATAGGGTTTCCCCATTCGGAAATCTTCGGATCAAAGCTTGCTCAGCAGCTCCCCGAAGCTTATCGCAGCTACGCTACGTCCTTCATCGCCATAAAAAGCCAAGGCATCCACCATACGCCCTTGATTTCCCATTAGGAAATCTTTACACCACATTACGTTTGTTTTGCTTGCTCGTATGCGGGAAATTTTCTTGCGAAAATTTCCCGCAATACAATTTGTTTCCTGATACAACCAAGTCCTTCTCGTTCTGTAAGGACTTGGCTTCGCTTAGACTCACGATCTAACGTAAATCTAAACTCCGTCTCCTAGCCCGTCTTTCAGAGCTAGGGGCGGGATGATTCGAACTTTACTTTCGAATTTTTTACAAAAAACTTTCCTTTTTTAAAAGAAAAACCGCTCTTTCGAGCGGAGAACAGAAAAACGACGAAATCGTTTACCGTTTCCGCGTTGAAATGAAGTTATTTCTCATAAATAGGAAGTACTAACTAGTATACTTATAGATGTTTTAGAGTCAAGCGGAATATCGTATCTATTTCTTTGGCCTGAAACTACCCAAAATAACGTAATAAAATAGTCTCTTCAATAATTCAAAGAAGGCCAAAATAACCAATATGGTTATTAGAGAATATGTAATTATAAGAAACCAATTTGTAGGTGAAACAACTAACTGATAGTTGTTCTGAAGAAAAGCAGACAGAGGCACTCTTTGCCCAGCTTGAAAATTAGCACTTGTATCAGTATGACTAATGCCACATTTTTGTTCTATGGTATTCGAATCATCAGAACTTATGTATCCATTAAAAGAATAAATACCATTCCCTTCCAGATCAACAGTCGTTCCGTTTTTGCATTGCGCGTACGAATAATAATTTCCATTCTCAGACGGTTGATTAAGAACAAAGACCCCTATTACAGATGCTAAAGAAACAATTACAATTGTAGAAAAATAAAAAACCTTCAAAAGCCTGTACCAAGACTTACCATTCAAGTGTCCGAGAGTTTTTGCATTCTCCATATAACAAATTATATCACCGCAAACAAATACCGCGCGAACCAAAAGTTCGCGCGGTATTTTGAATTATTTCTTTTCTTTCTGAATCGGGAAACCTGTAAATCTTAAATAAAAAACGCCGACAGTTTTCACTGCGGCGCTTTGGAAAAATGTTCAGGCAGCTATTCCTCTCATATATCGAATCTTTCTCAAAAGGTCGTGGATATTTTCCGGAGCTATCCTGTCGGTCACGACGGTCAGCGGATAATTGTGCTTCACATCGAGGCGTATGCCGTTTTCCCTGCCCGTCGGGACGAAATCTCTCACGAAATCCATCCCGCCGCGCGGACGCAACCACCGCCAGTAGATGTCGCGGTCTTCGGTCTCCACTATCACTTCAATCTTCAAAAAAGTTTCCGAAAAAAGAGTCAAATCGCGAAACGAACTGAACCATGTCGGCGGAAGAACTAATTGGTCTCTGATGATGAGCGTCATTTTTTCCTTTCTCCCATCGATGGTAGACGCATACCCCAAAGCGGTCAAGGGGTTTATTCAGAAAATCGACAAACGAAAGCGGCGCCGACATTTTGTCGGCGCCGCTTTTTTCTTTATTTCTTTTCTTTCTGAATCGGGAAACCGAGGAGTTCGAGGAATTTGAGAGTTTCGTTTGGCTTTTTTATGTTGGTGACGATGGTCGTCGAGAGACCAAAGACGTCTTTGAGTTCTTCATCGGCGGCTTCGGGGAAAATCGTGTGTTCTTTGATGCCGAGAGTGTAGTTGCCCATAGAGTCTACGGCGCGGCGCGAGAGTCCGCGGAAGTCTTTCGTGCGCGGGAGGGCGATATGAACGAGTTTCTCGAGGAATTGCCACATCTTGTCGCCGCGCAAAGTCACTTGGTAACCCATCGGGTCGCCTTCGCGGGATTTGAATCCGGCAATCGATTTCTTTGCCGCGCGGAGGACCGGCTTTTGTCCGGTGATTTTGCCTATGCGGTCGGCGGCGAGTCCTATTTTCTTTTTGTCTTTGAACGAACCGACGCCGGCGGAGACGACGGCCTTCAAAATGCGCGGCGCTTGCATGGCGTTTTTATATCCAAACTCTTTCGCGAATACCGCGTGAGCTTCTTTTTGTTTTTCTACGAGCGTAATGTGTTTTGAAGACATAAAATTATTTCTTAACCGCTTTTGCCTTCACGACTTTCGGCGCTTTGACCGCTTTAGCTTTCATTTCCGTCTTGGTCTTCTCCGAAGCGTCCGTCAAAGCGACATTTGAGGCGTGAATCGGCATCGCCATCTCGATGACCTGACCTTTCTCGCCGGTCTTTCTCGGCTTCTGGTGCTTCTTGACCATATTTCTTCCGGCGACGACGACTTTGTTCTCTTTCGGGAACGCGGCGACTACCTCACCGGACTTTCCTTTGTCCTTGCCCGCGAGAATTATGACGTGTTGTCCTTTTTTGATATGCATAAAATTATTTATACGATTTCCGGCGCGCGCGAGGCGATGGTCTGGAAACCTTTTTCGGCAAGTTCGCGGGGAATCGGTCCAAAGACGCGACCGGCCAATGGCTCCTTCTTGCCTTTCTCCAAAATGACGACCGCGTTCTCGTCAAAGCGGACGTATGAGCCGTCTTTTCTCCTGAAAGCGTTTTTCGTGCGGACGACAACGGCGTGAAGGACGTCTTTCTTCTTCACGGCCTTGCGCGGCTCGGCTTTCTGGACCGAAAGGACGACGAGTTCGCCGAGTGTCGCGTAGCGCTTCTTTGAGCTACCGAGAACTTTGAAAATGCGGCCGACTTTGGCGCCGGAGTTGTCTGCTATTTGAACGATTGAGCGAGGTTGAATCATGTTTCTTTTATTATTCTTTGGCTACGGTGAAATGTTTGTCTTTGGAAAGCGGGCGGCATTCGACGATAACGACCTTGTCGCCGACTTTTTTCGTGTTGCCTTTATCGTCCGCTTTGTATCGCTTCGAAATTTTGACGAATTTCTGATACTTGGAGTTTTTGACGAAACGCTCGACTTTGACGACGACAGTGTCTTTCATTTTGTCCGAGACGACGATGCCCGAAAGTCTCTTCGGATTTGAAATTGTCTTTTTTACTTCTGTTTCGTTCGTTTTCATATTATTTTGTTTTTGTCGCCATTTTCTCGCCGGTTATTTTGTGGTTCAAAGCGGTCAAAATGCGGGCAATGTCTTTTTTCGTCGCGCTCCCCTCTTTCATATTCTTGGACTTGCTGCCCGTGAGACCGAAACGCCACGCGCGGAGAGCCTCTCTCTTGTCAGCCAAGAGTTTCGAGAGTTCCGCGGTCGTTTGTTTCATAAGTTCGGTCGTGTCCATAAATTTGATATTACGTTTGATTGTGTTTTACGCAAGCGTGCGGTCGACGATCATCGTCTTGACCGGAAGTTTCGTGCCGGCCTTGCGAAGCGACTCACGAGCGACCGCTTCATCGACGCCATCGACCTCAAAGATGATGCGTCCCGGCTTTACCGGAGCGCAGTAACCCTGAAGGTCGCCCTTGCCCTTGCCGAGTTTTACTTCGGCCGGCTTCTGGGTGTACGGCATGTCCGGAAAAATCCGAATCCAGATTTTGCTGTTCTTGCCAGCCTCGTGCGAGAGGGCCTTGCGGGCGGCCTCTATCTGCTCGCTTTTGATGCGAGCGGCCGAGGTCGCCTTGAGGCCAAACGAGCCGAAAGAAAGAGTGGTGCCGCGCGAATCAAATCCGATTTTCTTCGGATTCTTTCGCATCGTGTGCCACTTTCTGTATTTAACTTTTTTCGGGAGTAACATGATAGTAAAATTATGCTTTCTTATTGAAGACTTCGCCCTTGTAAATCCAAATCTTGATGCCGATGTCGCCGTAGGTCATATGGGCTTTTTCGCGGGCGAAATCGACGTCCGCGCGAAATGTTTGAAGCGGAACCTGACCTTTTTTCATATCCTCGACGCGCGCCATCTCCGCTCCGCCGAGACGGCCCCCGAGGCAGATGCGAACACCTTTGACGTCGCGGTTGGCCATGACTTTTTCTATCATTTGCTTCATCACGCGGCGAAACGGAAGGCGTTTCTCGAGAGCTTCGGCAACCATTTGGGAGACGATGGCAGCATTTGATTCCGGAGAGCGGATTTCTTCGATATCAATCTTGAGTTCAACGCCTTTCGGAAGCGCCATTTTGTTTTTGGCCATGAAAGAGAGGACGTCCGCGCGAAGTTTGACCGCGCCCTCGCCCGAGCGGCCGATGAGCATGCCGGGACGGCTCGTGCGAATGACGATGCGGAGAGATTTGACCGAGCGTTCTATCTCAACGCCCGAGACGTACATGCCGCGGAAACGTTTGTCGAACCATTCGCGAAGCAAGGTGTCGGACTTGAAGAAGCTTCGGTAGGTTTTGCCCTCGGCGAACCAGCGGGATTTCCAATCCCTGATGATGCCGAGTCTGTGAGCGTATGGATGGACTGTGTGTGACATAAAATTATTTCGTAACTTTGGCTGCCTTTACTTTTTTCACCTTTTTCGGCGCTTCGATTTTTTTCTTCGCCTCGTCGAGCGTGATTATGATTTTGCTTGTGCGCTTTTTTATCGGAAAACCGGAGCCGCGCGAGCCAGGAATCATGCGCTTTAAGGTCGCACCGGCGTCGACGCGGATTTCGGAAATGGTAAGCGTCTCGACGTTCATTCCTTTCACCTTTGCGTTCGCGATGGCGCTTCCTAGAAGTTTGGCGAGAGGACCGGTCGCTCTTTTTGGCGTTATCGAGAGCAAATCGAGAGCGTGAAGGGCGTTTTTGCCGCGAATGAGGTCCACGACGAGGCGCATTTTGCGGGGAGACGTTCTTTGGTTGTTGAGTTGTGCGGTAACCATAAAATTATTTTGCTGCCGGCTTGGCGGAGGCACTTGCGGCGGTCGTCGAGGCCTTTGCCGCCTGTGCCGCAGCGAGCTCGGCGTCTTTCTTCGCTTGTTCGAGCTCTTTCTGCATCTTGCCGCCGTGCTTCACGAACTTGCGCGTTAACGAAAATTCACCGAGGCGGTGTCCAACCATGTCCTCGGTGACCAATACTTCGATGAAATCTTTTCCGTTATGAACGCCAAACTTAAATCCGACGAATTCCGGCGCAATCTGGCACGCTCGGCTCCACGTCTTAATAACCCCGGTTTCCTGGGGCTTTTTGCCCGCGATTTTCTTTGAAACTCGCGGGTCAACGTAGGGTCCTTTTGAAAGTGATCTTGTCATTTGTGAAAATCAATACTGCTCGGGCGTTTAGACTATAGTAGCTATGACTACTGTAAGAAAACAAAAACTAGCCAAGGGCTAGAATCAGCATAGTGCCTATTCCGAGCTGGTTTGGACAGCTTAACAAAATGCCGAATTAAGTCAAATTATTCGTAGCGAAGGGCTTCAATCGGACTTTTCTTGGAAGCTTGGCGGGCGGGATAGCCGCCAAAGATGAGACCGATGAGCGCCGAGACGGTAAAGCCGAGAATTGCGCCGTTCCACGGAAATATAAATTGCCAATTGATGCCGAGAGCCGTCGAAAGGATGAGGGCGATACCGAAAGCGAGAATCGCTCCTAAAATAATACCAATGAGACCGCCAATGCACGTCAAAAGTATGGCTTCGAGTAAAAATTGCGAAAGTATGTCTCGGTCGGTCGCGCCGAGAGATTTGCGCAGACCAATTTCCCTCGTGCGTTCAGTCACGGAGACGAGCATGATGTTCATAATGCCGACGCCGCCGACAAAAAGCGCGATGGATGCGACGGCGACGAGAAACCATGTGAGGGCGGAGGTAATGGTGCCGAGCGTATTCGCCAAACTTTGTTGAGTTTCGATGGTGAAGTCGTCTTTCGTCGGGTCGGTGATGTTGTGCGATTCTTCGAGTGTCAATTTGATGTCGGCGGCGGTTACCGGCACGGCTTGGTCGGAAATCGCTTGAGCGATGATGCGGTTGTAATATTTTTGTCCCGTGACATATGTCTGGGCGGAAGTGTACGGCATGATGACCATCGAATCGAAATCAAAGAGCGTGCCGCCGCCGGATTTCGACAGGACTCCTTCGATATGAAAATTGTGTCCTTTGATGTTGATGTTTTGATTGAGCGGGTCTTGCGTGTCAAAAAGATATTTCGCAACATCGGCGCCAATGACAATCATGTCCGAATGTCCATCGACGTCGGTCTGGTCGAAAAATTGTCCTTCGGAAGGTACGATATTGAAAATACTCGCCATAAGGTCGGTGCCGCCGAAGATGGTGACTTGATAGGTGTTTGGACCGTATGAAGCCGGCTCGGAACCCATGACGACGGGCATAATCGATTCCAAATCCGGCACGTTTGCTTTGTCCTCCAAAGCCGTGACGTCGGCAGGTTTGAGCGAGTCGCTGTAAAGCGCCGAGACGTTTGAGGGACTCGTGGACACTTGGCCCGGAATAATGGCAATTGTGTTTGTGCCGAGCCCTTGGACTTCTCCCAAGATGAGATTCTGCGCTCCCGCGCCGAGTGACATCACGAGCATTATGGACGTGATGCCGATGACGATGCCAAAAATAGTCAAAATCGAACGCGACCTGTTTGTCGAAAGTCCCGTGGTCGAAGTTTTAAGTAAATGTTTCCAAGTCATAAAATTATTTCACGTAATCCGAATCGGCGGAAAGGCGATTCGTCACTTTTTCATCGCTTTCGATCGCGCCGTCCATCAAATGAATGATGCGCTCGGCATGTTCGGCCGTCGCCGTCTCGTGGGTGATGAGAATAATCGTCCTTCCATCTTTTTCGTTGAGCTTCTGCAAAATGGACATGACGTTTCTGCCCGATTTGCTGTCGAGGTTTCCGGTCGGCTCGTCGGCAAAAATAATTTCCGGGTCGGTGACAAGGGCGCGAGCGATAGCCGCGCGCTGTTTTTCTCCTCCGGAGAGTTCGGAAGGCTGGTGTCCGGCACGATTTCCAAGCCCGACGGACTCGATGGCTTTCATGGCGCGGTCATTCCACTCTCGTTCCGGAATTTCGGAATAGACAAGGGGTAATTTCGCGTTCTCGAGAACGGTCGTGCGCGGCAAGAGGTTGAAGGCTTGAAAAACGAAACCGACTTCGCGATTGCGCAAGCCGGCGATTTCGTTTCCGGAATATTTCGACGTGTCTTTGCCGTTGAAGTGATAGTTGCCAGAGGTCGGCTCGTCAAGAAGTCCGAGGAGATGAAGCAGTGTGGACTTACCGGAACCCGACGGTCCCATAATGGCGAGAAATTCGCCTTTCCTGACGTTAAATGTCACGCCGGCTAAAGCGATAGTCGGCGTTTCGCCGTCCTCATAGGACTTCTTCAGGTCTTTAACCTCTATGATATTCATTGACCTTGGACGTATGTCACGACCTTTTGACCGGCAGAGAGACCGGAGTCTATTTCTATCGTGCCTTCGGAACCTTTGAGTCCGACGGTCACGGGAACAGTCGTGTATGACGCGCCGTTTGCGCTCACAAGACGGACAGATTTGGCGCCGTTATTGTCTATGACCGCGCGATACGGAACAGTGAGAACATTACGGGCTTCGTGCGTGAGTATTATCAAGTTTGCCGTCATGCCGGAGAGAACGCGTGGGTCGTTTTGGAGAAACTGGAGAGTGACTTTGTATGTCGGCACGCCTTCAAGCACGGTCTCCGCGGGGTCAATAGCAGTGACTTTCGCCGGAAAATCAATATCCGAACCGTAAGCGTCGAGAGTCGTCGACGCCAAATCGCCGACGGCGACTTTGGCGATATCCGCCTCGGCGACATACGCTTCAATCTTAAACGCTCCATTCGACTGAACGGCAAATCCGGAATTTCCCGCGGCGATGAATTCGCCGACGTTCGGGTCTTCCTCCGTCACGATGCCGTCTATCGGAGAAACAATCGTGTCTTCCGAAAGGGTCGCCTGCGCACCGTCGACTCTGGCCTTTTGGGCGGCGATGGAATCGGACGAGTTGCCCGCGAGAGAAAGTTGACTTTGTGCCGCCGTGACGGAATCAACCGCCGTGTTTAAAGTCGAGAGTCCGGAATTCATTGTCGCGACATCCGCGGTGACTTGCGTCTGAGACAATCCCGAGTTGGTCGGACTAAGGTCGTTCATGATGACCGAAAGATTGTTCATAAATTGTTTTATCGTCGTGAGATAGTTGTAGGAATCGGAAATGAGCTGCAAGGCGTCGCTTGGCGTCGACGTCGACAACTCACCCGACCATTTCGATATCGTTTCGGAAATTTTCAAACGTTCGAAATTGACGGCGGTCGCCGTGTCGGTCGTATCGGTGCGGACGTTAATCGTCGGATTTTGGGATTGAGGATTGTTGAAAAACGAATCGGTGTAATTGACGAGCGAGGCTTGGGCTTTGGCGAATCCATCGTGAGCGGCATTGACCGCGTCCGTCTGCGCCGACGAAAGAGACGTCGCGGCGGAAGAGACGCTTGTCCCGCCGGAAGTTGCCTGCGCCGAAGACGACGTCATGTCAGCCAGTGTCGCCTGAGCGCTCTCGAGTGCCGCCTGGTCGGAGGAACTGTCGAGTGACGCTATCGGATCACCTGCGGCAACGGTCTGTCCGACGGAAACGTATATGTGCGAAATAACGCCAGATTTTTCGAAAGCCAGAGCGGCTTTGCCTATGGGAGAAACCGTGCCGGTAACGGAAACCGTCTCGACGACGTTGCCGACAACAGCCGGCGCCGATTGGAAATTCGGCGCGCCGCCGTGGTTACCGAAAATGGCAACGCACAGAATAATGACGACGATAATACCGGCCGGAATGGTGTATTTTTTCTTTAAATATTTTTTCATAATGTTGTTACTGTAAATTCTAACACAAAAAACGGCACTTGTGCCGTTTTTTGTGTGTTTTAATTTTTTGCTTGTTTTATTCCGTCTTCTTTCTCTTGCCAACTTGTCTGCGTGAAACGATAAAGACATTTGAGTATTTTTTCGGCGTGCGAGTCTTCTGTCCCTTGCCCGACGGTTTGCCCCACATGGTTTTGAGGCGGCGGAGACCTCTACCTTGTCGTCCTTCACCACCGCCGTACGGATGATCGACAGGGTTCATTGCCGAACCGCGAACGGTTGGTCGAATGCCAAGCCATCTTGAGCGACCGGCTTTACCGGAAGAAACGAGCCAGTGTTCGTCGTTTGAAACTTGACCGACCATGGCAAAACATTCTTCTTTTATTTTTCGAACTTCGGTCGACGGCATTTTGATTTGCGTGTAACCACTGTCGTTACCGATGACTTGGGCGAAGATTCCGGCCGCGCGGGCGATTTTGGCGCCGCCTTTTGGTTTGATTTCGATATTATAAACGAAGGTGCCGACGGGGATTTTCTTCAAGGGCAGTGCGTTGCCCGGAGCGACAAGCGCGTCGGAGGAAGCGACGATGGTCGCGCCGACTTTAACGTCTTTCGGAAGGAGCACGTAGCGGCGTTCGCCGTCGCGATAGGCGACGAGGCCGATGAAACCGGAACGGTTCGGATCGTATTCGACTGATTTGACGGTAGCCGGAACGCCGACTTTGTCGAACGAGAAAGAGACGTCTCGATAGAGACGCTTGTGACCGCCGCCTTTGTGACGAACAGTGATGCGGCCAAAGCTGTTTCTGCCGACGTCGCGTTTGCCTCCGTAGGTCAAGGATTTCTCGGGATTCTGGGTAGTCAAAAATTTCTTGAACTCGATTGTCTGCATTTGGCGTCTGCCGTTTGAACGTGGGTTGTAGGATTTCATGGTTTTATATAAATTCGATGGTCTCGCCTTTCTTGAGGTAGACGTAAGCTTTCTTGCCGCTTGCCGTTTTGCCAGGCTTACCGCGGAGATTTCTTTTTTTTGAGCGAATGGTCGTCACGGAAACCTGCGTCGGGACGACTTTGTAGAGGGCCTCGACCGCTTCGGCTATAGCTTTCGAACCCGCACCCTTGACGACTTCGAAGGTATAGACGCCGGACTGCGAAAGCATTCCGCTTTTTTCCGTAATATGCGGACGAATAATCACCTGCGCGGCGGAAACCGAAAGATTCTTCGGCCTCAAAACCGCGGACGGTTTTGACGTCGCCCTTCCCGCTTTCGCGGTCGTTTCTACTTTCTTTTCCGTCTTGTTTTTTCCAAAAAACGCCATAAAATTATTTTTTATTTACTTTCGCCACGAAAGCCGAAAGGGATTTCTCCGGATTTTCGAAGACGACAAACGTCGAATTGAGGACGTCGAGAGGGCTCAAGTTCCTCGCTTCCTCGACTCGGACGTTTGCGATATTTCTGAAACTTTTTTCGGTCGTGACGTTTTTTGACGAGAGAGCGAGGACGGCGGCATTCACTTTCTTTGTCGAAAGCCTCTCAAATCCTTTGATTTTCGAAAGAGAGACGAGTGTCGACTTGGCTTCGGCCGTCTTTGGAGTCGCGTATGAAAAAGAATCAACGAAAAGGATTTCCCCTTCCTTGAATTTCTTCGAGAGAATCGTGAACAAGGCCTTTACTTTGGCTTTTTTGTTCACTTTGCGGTCGTATTTCTTGTCCTTGCGAGGTCCGTGCGTCACGCCACCGCCGACCCAAAGCGGCGATCGGATGGAACCGTGACGAGCGCGACCCGTGCCTTTTTGTCGCCACGGCTTTTTGCCACCGCCGCGCACTTCGCCGCGGTCTTTGGCGTGAGCGATAGGCTGGCGGGCGGACGACTGCATACTTGTCGCAACCTGATGGACAAGGTCCGCATTCCACGGCAAGCCGAAGACCTCTTCGGAAAGTTGTATCTTCCCCGTTTCCTTGCCTTTTGTATTGTAAATTGTTGCTTCCATATTATTTTTGGATGATGCGAACCAAACTGCCGCGCTTGCCAGCAACCGATCCCTTGACGACGAGGGTGTTCGTCGCTGGGTCAATCTGAAGAATTGAAAGATTTCGGACGGTCACTTGGTCGCTACCCATTCTTCCCGGCATGCGCTTGCCTTTGGCGACGCGTCCCGAGCCGCCGCGACCGCCGCCGGCAATCGTACCAACCTCGCGTTCGGAATGTTTTTGACCGTGCGTGCGCGGGCCACCTTTGAAGTGATAACGTTTGACCGCGCCGGCAAAACCCTTGCCTTTCGATTCGCTTCGGACGGAAATCTTCTCTCCGACTTTGAATGTCGAGAGGTCAATCTTATCGCCGACTTTCATCGCGCCGACTTCCGTGCGAAATTCTCCGAGGTGTCGGAAATTGCCGAGACCTTTGAGGTGACCTTTGACCGCTTTCGAAAGACGAGATTCTTTTTGCTCGCCGAAACCGACCTGCACGCTTTCGTAGCCGTCCGTTTCTTTCGACTTGACCTGCGTGACGACGAGAGGTCCTGCTGAAATCACAGTCGCAGGAAAAGCGCGACCGGTGTCGTCGAAAACTTGAGTCATATATTCTTTTGTTCCAAGAATGAATTTCATGTTCGTGATAGCGCGAGCGCGGGATTTGAGTCCTGTAGGCTCTCTAAAACAAAAAAGCAGTTCCCTGCTTAGTGAGGAAGATACTACAGGAAAGCCAAAAATAATGCAAGAAAACTACTTGAGCGGGTTTTTTCCCTGGATGACGCGAACGAGAAAGACAATGATAGCCACGACCAGAAGAATATGAATAAGACCGCCAAGCGTAAATCCCGTGATAA
>CAYZCB010000008.1:0-13419 GCA_964476815.1 uncultured Candidatus Saccharibacteria bacterium | reverse complement strand
TCGGTATTCAAGTCGCTTAGATATTCGTTTTGGGTGTTGAGGAGATCGTCAATGCCGGAAACAATGCTCGGAAGATTGACGAATGCCGCCGCGACGTCGTTAAAGGTGTTCGCGTAACTAGTCACCACGCTATCCTGAGTCGAGGTCAGTGTCGTCGTCGCCGGCGCTTCTTCGAGTTTGGCGAGGGAAATTTGCGCGCTTTGAAGCGAGCGGAGAGCATCCGTCGCGTCGACGGTCGCGAGCAATTGCCCCCGCGTTACTTGTTCGCCGTCCTCGACGGGCAAGGAGGTCAAAGCACCCGAAGCTTGACTGACGACGGCTACCTGTTCATTCGCGGAAATTTGTCCGCTTCCCGTGACCGTCGTTATGATCGTACCGTTCGTCGCGGCGGCGAGAGTATATACTGTCGTTTTATTTCCGTTTTGTATCGCCTGGACCGAACTGTAAACGCCAGAAACGAGACTGGCAAGTATCAAAAGAGAAATTGCTTTATGGGCGAACGCATAGGTTTTTAGGTCGCTGCCGAGGGATTTTATTTTATTCATATGTTTTTACGGTTGCGGTGTCGTGGAACCGGCGGGGAAGATGCGAATAAATTGCGCGTCAATGTCGGAATCGGTTCCCGGCATGCCGATGACGACGGCGCTGTCGCCGATTTTGATGTCCGACGAAGACGCCGCGGCGCGCAGTTTTGTGACGACTGTTCCGTCGACGACGTCTATTTTCTTTTCTATATTGTCGGGACCGACAACGACAAAGACGGGAAGTTCAACCGATACTATTTTACCGGCGGCTTCGTGCCCGCCGGGAATCGTGTCTGCGTCAATCGGTGGCGGTACGATACTGCCGTCGTTTCTGCCAAAGAGCGAGTCGTAATGTTCTCCGACTCGGTATGAGAAAGAAGCTTTATGCACTCCTACATCAACGCCGAGGACGAACACGGCGAGGATGACGATGACGGAACCACCAACGACAAGAATGGTTTTAAACGTTTTCGATCGATGGATATTTTTTTCTAACATGTTGATATAAAGAATAACACGCCGCGTCGTTTTAGTTTTTGATTAGCTGAAACTTAAACGCGCCGCTTTGCCATAGCGGATGGCTTGTCCCGCCGACCAGACGAAAACAAAAAGCGCGACGGCAAAAATTCCGACGGCAAAAATTGGAGCGGTCTCCATAAGCGAGAGAGCAAACGTTCTCCAAATGTTCGCGATTACCGACCAGTCGGAAAAGGCGAGGGATGCGTATCTCGCGAATCCCGACTGCGTCGCCGCGTCAAAGACGTTTTTGCACGCTACCAAGGCGGCGACGAAAGTTCCCAAAGCGACGACACCAAAGATTCGCGAGCGTCTCGTTTCGCGTTTTCGTTCGAGAAGGTGAAGATGCGAGACAATACGTCTTGCGAGTCCTTCCGGAGTCGGGTATTTTTCGAATTGTATATAGGGTTTTTCCATGAATTGTATACGAGTATCCTTATAATTTCGGTGCAGTTCCCTCGTCGATCTTTTTTCGCAGAAACATGAGGGCTCGTCGATACTGACTTTTGACCGTATTCATCGGTTTTCCGACAATATCTGCGATGTCCTTGAAGGAAAGCTCTTCGGCATCGTGAAGAATAACGATGGCTCGTCTGTCATCCGGCAATTGCCGCACGAGATTCTCGACGGCCTCTACAACTTCTCGTCTTCGGAAAAGTTCGTGAGGAAGATCCGAACTGTCTTCGACCTCGAACGTTTCATTCTCGTCGTTTTCAAACGCCGAGAAAGGCGTGTGTTTTTTCTTTCTGGTAAAGTCTATAGCCACGCGACGGGCGATGGTAAAAAGCCAAACCTTGAAATTTCTGGTTTCGTCGTAGCGTTTGATGTATTTCCAGACTTTGAAAAACGTTTCTTGCGCCACGTCATCCGCTTGTTCCGCGTCGACGAATCGTTTGACGAAATTGTATATCGAAGAAAGATGTCGAGCGATTAATATCTCGATTGCTTTCTCGTCGCCGTTTTTATATGCGAGCACAAGCTCGTTGTCGCTTTTTTCCATCGGCACCATCATAGCACCATGAATCTCTATTTGACATTAAATGTCCTTTAAGTATTAATTTGTCTTTTAGAAACAAGGCTTTTTGTAAAGGACTTTTTAAAGGACAAAAAGGACATAAGGAAATAGAATTAGCTTTCTTTTCTTTGTCCGTGGTAGTATTTTCGTATGAAGTCAAAAACATGGTGGATTGTCGGCGTCGTCATTGCGGTCATTGTCATAGGTAGCGTGTGGTATGCGGTATGGTATCAAAGTCAGCCCGGGAAATATGATTCTTTTGCCGAATGCATAGCCAAAAGTGGCGTGACTTTTTACGGGGCATTCTGGTGTCCGCATTGTCAGGCGCAAAAAGCCATGTTCGGCAAATCGGCCGAAAAACTTCCGTACGTAGAATGTTCGACTCCGGACGGCAACAGTCAAACCCAAGTCTGCATCGATAAAAATATTCAAGGTTATCCCACATGGGCTGACAAGAATGGTTCAACGACTGAAGGCGTGCTCACGTTTGAGGAGCTTGGACAACTTTCCGGTTGCGCTGTGCCACAGCAATAATATGACGGAACTTTTCAACCTCTCTCTTTCGGTTCTCACACTCGCGGCGCAAGTCATCGCCGTCGTTATTCTTGTCCTCCATTTTTCCGGAAAAAGAGACAATCTTTTTTTCAAATTGTGGGAAAAACACGGCTTGTCGTTTTCTTTCGTCATCGTCCTCATTGGCAGTATCGGCAGTCTCATCTACTCCGATGTTCTCGGATATCTCCCGTGCAAGCTCTGTTGGTTTGAAAGAATATGTATGTATCCGCAGGTGGTAATCCTTCTCGTGGCGCTCAAGAAAAAAGACGGCTCGGAACTTTTTTACGCTTTTTGGCTCTCGATCATCGGCGCGGCGATTTCTCTTTACCACCATTTGATCCAAGTCGGCGTCTTTCCCGAAAGCGCTTTTTGTTCGATTGGCGCGACGGGCGATTGCTCGAAACTTTTTGTCTCGACTTTTTTCGGTTACGTCACTCTGCCGATGATGGCTTTTTCCGCTTTTACTTTGGTGGCGGTGACGGCCTACGTCGGTTTTGCCCGTCCGAAAAATAACGTAACCTTACCGCAATGAAAGACACTTCATGGGGAAAAGTTTCCGATTGGTATGACGAAGTCGTGGAAGACAAGGATTCGTATCAGAAAAAAGTCATATTGCCCAATATTTTGCGGCTTGTCGCGCCGAAATCTGGCGTGCGTGTTCTTGACCTTGCCTGCGGTCAAGGATTTTTCTCTCACGAAATGGCGCTTCTAGGCGCGGACGTCGTCGGCGTCGATATTTCGCCCGAACTCATAAAACTCGCGAAGAAAGGCCCGGGAACATTTTTCGTTTCGCCGTCGGAGAATCTTTCTGTTCTCGCCGAAAAGAAATTCGACGCGGCTTTTTCTGTTCTAGCCGTTCAAAATATCGAAGACATTTCGAAAACGTTCAAAGAAGTCTCGCGTGTTTTGGAATCGAAAGGAAAATTTATTATCGTTCTCAACCACCCAGCGTTTCGCGTACCAAAAAAATCGTCGTGGGGATTCGACGAGTCGGCGAAAGTGGAATATCGTCGCATCGACGAATATCTCTCGGAAAGCCGAGCGGAAATAGAAATGCATCCGGGTATGGAAAAAGGGAATGAAAAAACGATTTCGTTTCATCGTCCGCTTCAGGTGTATTCAAAAACGCTTGCGAACGCCGGTTTCGCCATTTCCCGCGTCGAAGAATGGACGTCACACAAAAAATCACAAGCCGGTCCTCGGCAAATCGCAGAAAATAAAGCTCGAAAGGAAATTCCGCTTTTTATGTGTCTCGAATGTCTGAAGTTGGAATAAAAAAGCCCGCGACACCTTTGCGTCGCGGGCTCTGAATTCGTCGTTCTCTTTGTCAGTGAGTGTCGACGGCGTTTATGACATGCACCAACTTGGTACGGATGTTTCGAAGAAGTCCCTCGGGATTATCGACGTCTGTACCATCGATCTCGTAGACGAAGGTTATCTCGAGACCGTATTTCGGCTTGGAGTCGATGATGTACGTTCTCTCCAAGACGATGCAGTCGTCGCAGCCGTTGTCTCGGAACGTTTCCTTGACCTGCTTGTAGAGGATATCGGGATTGTTGCACTCGATATTTTTCGCAACGCAGACAATCTTTACGCTGTCGCTGCGACCCACGGCTGTGCCGAGAATCTGAATGCTTCCGTACTTTTGGAACGGGAGCAGGAGGTTACCTGTATTCATATGTCCTTTCGATGAACTAACATTAGTCGAATGTTTTAATAGCCCGACATGTTGGCTACGACTTCAATCCTAACACACTTTATCATATATTGTCAACTAGGCATAAAAACCCGTAATAGAGCCTTACTTTACGTCACTTATGGAAAGCGAAACCCGAATGCCGTAGAACATCAGAAAGCCGAGAACAATGAGTAAACCGCGAATATCGGTCGCCACAAAGAGGATTGTCGCGAGAACGGAACTCAAGACGTATGCGATTGGACGAGCCGTGCGGTATATGGCTATTTTTTGGACATCGCGGCCATTAACTTTTTTGAAAAAATACGTATCGCTCATGACATCCGCCGACGCGATACCGACGCGAGTCAAAAACAAAAGTATAGCCCAAAGCAAAACTGAACCATCGCCGAAGATAGCGCATCCAAGAGTCGCGAGACCGCAAATCAGAAATCCCATGGCGATGGTTTCTCTCTCGCCGAAGCCCGAGTCAGCGATGAAGCCTTCGGGAATGCCGACCAAAACGAAAGGAATGAGCATGATGGTGAAAAGAATGCCGATTGTCGTCCAATCAAAACCGATATAGTTGTGCAAATATATTGGCGTGTAAATAATCATCAAAGCGTAAAAAGATTGAATGAGAATGTCGATGACGAAGACGCCGCGCATATCCCGGTCCTTGATCATTTCCGACGCGCCGCTCCAAAAAGACGTTTGCGAATAGTCGGGGTCTTTGAAATTTTTGAAAAAGAGGGCGACTAGGATAATGACCGGTACGAGGATTGCCGCGATGACGAGAAAGACGAGAGTAAAATTGTTGCCGTTTGTTCCCAAAAGCCACGCGGCGATGATCGGGGCGAGGAGCCAGCCGAGGTTATCGAACGTGTAATAGCGGCCGCGAATGTTTCCGGTCTTTGTGTCGCTCGTGAAATCCTCAAGCAAGGCATCGAGGGTAAAGTTGATGAGAGCGATGGCGGCAAAGCTCATCATGAAAAAAATCATGACCGGAATCGCCATCGGCACGAGCGCGAGGATGAGGACTGAAATGAATTCGACACCAAGAAGGGCGAGTGTCACGGCGACGTTGCCGAAACGACGGAGGATTTTGATGACTAATGCGAAGGTCACGATGGCAAGAAGCGAAGCGGCGGTGTAGACGATACCCACGGTGGCGTTCCCTGTAAATCCGGCAAGGAATGTGGAGAAAATGTACGTCGGAATGGCGACGTGCAGATTGAAAAGGAATGTGATGGCGTAGAGGGCGATTCGCGATTTTTTCCAAGACGTGTCGAGCATAGGAGAAAGTATAACAAAAAAGCCTAAAAACGAAGGGTATTCTATACTATTGACATAAAATAATATTGGGTGTATAATTGAAAATAAATAGAACATTGTAAATCTTGCGTATCGCCACAGCTTTGAGTCTCTTTAATGGAGTTTCAAAGCTGTGGCGAAGAGTCCAGCAAAACAAAATCGCAACATCGTTCTTCGGAACACTGTTGCACAAAAACAAGGATAACAACCATGAGCGACCTTATGCTCGATGTTGATCAGGCCGGCGAACTCAAAGCGGCCTTTCGCAGGGGAAACTGGACGAATGCCGAGATCAAGAAGGCGTGTGAGGGCGATTTTCTCGCCCGAACCCGCCAAGCGCTCCTCGGCTATTCCGAGATCAAACAGGTCTCGCATGTCATCGACTGCGATACCGACCCGTTCATCCCGAACGGCTGGAGAGTGGAGGAACACAAGAAGGGTGGCCAGTTCGTCTGGGACCCGACCAAGGTGGAACTCTACCTCTCCAAGAGTCAGAAGGACGGCAAAACCATCGAGGGCAACAAGCTCCGCAAGGAACTTGAAAATGACCCGGTGTTCAACGCCAACCTTCTCGACTACCTTTTGAAGAATCCACACCTCATTCCTGAGGAGTGGAAGAAAGATGAAAAGGGCAATACCCGCGACATCTTCTTCTGGGGTACGATCTACCGCGACTCGGACGGCAGCCTCTACGTTCGTTGCCTCTACTGGTGCGACGGTCAGTGGAACTGGCGCTGCGGCTGGCTCGGCTTCGGCTGGGACGACTACGCTCCTGCCGCGCGGCGCGCAAGTTAGAACTCAGGACTCTGAGCCTTGGATCTCTTAGATCTTTTGAACTTTGTCCTTTCCGCCTTAAAAAAGCGAAACCAGCCCCGTGGAGAAATCCGCGGGGCTTTTTGGTTCTTATATTCCCAGCAAAACCGGAATCACAAGCGGTCTCTTTGCAGTTGATTGGAAAAGAAAGCGGGACAAAGCGTCGGTGACCGTGCCTTTGACGAACTCGACGTTTATCGGATGCGCGCCGACGGTCGAGTCCTCTATAGTTTTCTTCGTGATGTGTCGCGCTTCACGCAAAAGTTCTTGCGATTCGCGCAGATAGACGAAGCCGCGAGAGATAATATCCGGAGATTTTTTGAGATATCCCGTGCGGGCGTCGATGACGGCGATGACGATGAACATGCCGTCTTGAGCGAGCATTTGGCGGTCGCGAATGACAACTTCTTGAATGTTGCCGATGGAGAAACCGTCGACCATCATCACGCCGTCGCCGGCTTTGACGGGAAGTTTCACGAATTTCGTGCCGTTTTCTTGGATTTCGACAATGTCGCAGTTGTCGGGAACGATAATGTTTTCTTTCGGCATGCCGAGAGATTCCGCGAGGTCGGCGTGAAGGCGAAGCATGTAATGATTGCCGTGAATCGGCATAAAGAATTTCGGCTTAACTTTTTTGTGAAGCCATTCGATTTCGCCGCGGTTGCCGTGTCCGGTCGAGTGGATGTAGACGTCAGAGGTGCGGTAGTGAATGATTTTGGCTCCACGACGGGCAATGTTGTCTTTTAATTTTTGGACGCTTTCTTCATTGCCCGGAATGATGGACGAAGAGAGAAGGACGGTGTCGCGTGCTGTGAAATGAATGGTTTTGTGTTCTTTGGTCGCCATGCGCATCAAAGCGGCGAAATCTTCGCCCTGGGCGCCGGTCGCGAGGACGACGATTTTGTCCGGCGGATACCGGTCGATGTCGGTCGAAGGAATGATGGTGTCTTTTTTGACTGAGAGGACGCCCGCGAGCGTCGCGATATCGACGTTGGCTTTCATGCTGCGGCCTTCGGTGACGATTTTCTTGCCGTATTTTTCCGCGCTATGGATGATGGCGCACATGCGTTCGAGTTGCGACGCGAAAGTGCCGATGATAAGCCGGCCTTTGATGGTGCGGATGATTTCGTCGAGGTTTTTGTGGACCAAACGTTCCGGCGTGGAGAATCCGGGGTTTTCTATGTTCGTCGAGTCGCTCATCATAAGCAAAACTTTTTGTCCATCGAAGATAGAGTAGCTTTTTTCCTCGGCTTCGGTCGGCACACCGTCGACGTGGTCGAGTTTGTAGTCGCTTGGCACCACAATCCAACCGTATGGGGTCTCGACGACGAGTCCCATCGAGTCCGGCACCGTGTGAGTGACGGCGAAGAATCTCACGGGAATATTTCCGAGTTTCAAATGGTCGCTGTTCTCGACGATTTTGATATTGAGCGGAGCGAGATGGGGGAATTCCGCTTGGCGTTTCTGAACCATGATCGCCGTGAGGTTCCTCGTGTAAATCGGCGGATTGCCGATGCGGTCGATGATATAGGGAAGTCCGCCGATATGGTCGAGGTGAGCGTGAGAAATGACCAAGCCGCGAATTTTGTCTTTGTTGTCTTCGAGATATTTGATGTTGGGCAAAATGTAATCGATGCCCGGCGTGTTTTCGTCTTTGAATTGGAAACCGGCGTCGAGGACGATGATGTCGCCCTTGTATTCGATTGCCGTCATGTTACGGCCGATTTCTTCCACGCCGCCGAGTGGAATGATGCGGATGTTGTCTCCCGCCGAAGGGATAGCCGGCGCCGACTGTCCGTTTGCAGACGGATAGGTGTCTTTGCGCGCGAAATGCGAGCGACGCATTGGCGGACGGGAATTCGGTCTCCGAGGTCTTCGCGGACCCCTCGGTCTTTGTGTTGGCGGTGTGTTTTTTTCCATAAATGTATTGTTATTCTTTTTAATTGTTAATTATTATTTTTGTTCTGAACGAAAACGCTCCAGACTTTCTCCGTATCGATATACCACTGCCAAATATTTTCAAACCGGTCGGCTTGAAGGGTAATCGGTCCAAGTGAGATATTTTTTATCGCGCTCGGCACGACATATATAAAATCGGGGGAGTAGAGAAAGACTGCCGGAGTGTCCGAAGCCACATACGACAGGAATTTGTTTTGGTCGGACGTCTCAACCGCGGGCGTCGATGTCGAACGCATATCGGCGAGGACTTTGTCCGCTTTGGCATTCGTATATCCGGCGATGTTGAGACCCGGATAATTTCTCTGCGACGAATCCCAAAAAGCGTAGAGGTCAGGATAGCGACCGATGACCATACCGAGCAGGAGTGCGTCGTAGTTTCTCGTGGCGATGACCTGTTCGGAGAGATCGCTTTGGTCGAAGACTTTCACGTCGACATTTATGCCCAAGGCGCCCCACACTTCTTTGAGCGCGTTTGCAGTCCCCACAAGCTCTGGCACGTTTCCGGTCGAAATCGAAAACGAAAGCGGAGTTGATGTTTTTTTCGAAGTTTTGACGAGGTTTCCGTCGGCGCCTTTTTTCCAACCGTCTCTCGAAAGCGTCGATGATGCCATGTTTATTGCAGTTGAGGTTGAAATCGGCGTTATCGTCTGGCTGGGCAGTGGACCGTCAATACTTCTCCCGAAACCGTAAAGGACGCTGTCGACGATTTGTTGTCGCGGAGCGGATTCGTCGAGAGCCGTCCTCACTGCGTGGTCGGCAAAAAAAGCGTTTTGGTTTTGATTGAAAAATAGTCCGAAAATTCGCGTGAACGGCACGACAATCGTCCGTGAACCTTTTGCCGTTATTGGCATCGAACTCGGGTCAATACCGGCGAAAGCGTCGACCGCGCCGCTTTTGAGTGCCGAGACGGCGCTTGCCGCATCGGGGAAAATCTTGAAAGAAATATTTTGAATGAAAGGCGTGCCGAGGACGAAATTATCGAAAGCGGAAAGAGACACCTGCGTCGGCACGCCGGAGGAATCGCGCGAAACCGAAGACAGCGCGTAGGGACCCGAGCCCACGGGTGCCGAGTTGTAATCGCTGAAAGCGAAATTGTCGTCGTCCACGTTCTGCCAGATGTGTTTTGGCAGAATGCCGAGCGTCGTGTCTTCGAGAAACAAAGCGTAAGGCTGTTTGAGAGTGAAAGAAATTTCTTTGGCGTTTATGACTTTGACCGCGACATCGTTCCAATCCGCAAGCTCCGGACTTTTGAGTGCCGGGTCTTCTGCTTTGAGAACGGTGAATGCCACGTCGTCGGCCGTGACCGGAACGCCGTCTTGAAATGTCGCATTTTGTTTAATATTGAACGTGTACGTCAGTCCGTCGGGTGAAATCGAATATGAAGAAGCGATGTCGGGAATGATGCTGCCGTCAGGCATTTCACGCATGAGGCCCGAATAGACAAGAGCCGAAAGGTCGTGGTCGCTATCGGAAATGGCGAGGAGAGGATTCACAAAGCGCGGCGTGCCGACGAGAGCTTCGGAGAATGCGCCGCCCTGAGAGGGTACTTCGACGAGGAACATATCGTTTATTTTGACGAGAAGCCAGAGGACACTTACGGCGAAGACTATTAGGGCGACGACAAAGACCACTCGTTCGGCCGGCGAGAACGATTTCAAACTTTCCTCTATTCTATCGAGGCACTTTACGCGCCACTCTTTTTTGAATAACGATTTCACGATGAGGTCTCTCTCTTATATATAAGTAAGGTTGCGAGCGATGCGCTTTTTATTTCTTTTTGTTAGAAAATGATGGCAGCAAGAGCTGCAAGAGCGAAGATAACCGCCAAGACGATTGTCGCAATGAAGAGGGTTTTCTCAAAACCGCGGCGCGTATGAAAAGATGCGCTGAAATTTTGACTTGCGCCCAGGGCACCGCCAAAGCTCGCCGCCGAGCGTTGTAAAAGTATCGCGGTGATGAGAATCGCCGAGGCGATAATCTGTATGTAGGGCAATAAACCTGATGCCATAATCGTGCTGACGATACTATCACGGAAGAGAAATTATGCAAACTGACCTTTGCTCTGTACATGTCTTCGCACTTGCATTTTATTTAATGATGTGGTAACGTTTGATGCAAATCCCACCACTCCATGAACATAAAAAGTGAAGCCAAACTTCTTTTCGAGGTTATCATTCTCGGTACTTTCTTTCTCCTTCTTTGGGTCGGCACGATAAGTACTGACTGGATAAGAGATGAATCTAAGAACCCTCGTTGATTTTAGTCCCGCGCGCTGCCGTGCGGGGCTTTTCTTTTGTGTTAAAATCTAAACTCTTATCAATTAAACCTTACTCATATGTATATACTCATCGCTATCATTGTGGTTCTCGTTTTGTGGGCGATTCTTGTTTACAACGGCTTCGTCAGAAAAGTAAATCACGTTTCTGAAGCCTGGTCGGACATCGATGTCCAGCTCAAACGCCGCTACGACCTCATTCCCAATCTCGTAAACACGGTCAAAGGTTACGCGACGCACGAGAAGACCGTTTTTGACGACGTCACGAAAGCCCGCGCCGCGGCGATGGGCGCGGGCTCGCTCTCTTCGAAAGCCACGGCGGAAGACGGACTTTCCGGAGCGCTCAAATCCGTCTTCGCCATCGCTGAAAATTATCCGGAACTCAAAGCCAATCAGAATTTCCTCGATTTGCAGGAGAAACTTTCCGACACGGAAGACAAACTTCAGAGCGCGCGCCGTTTCTACAACTCGACCGTGATGGAACTCAATACCGCTGCCGCATCTTTTCCCGGCAATCTTATCGCCAAGAGTTTCGGCTTCCAGAAAAAAGAATTTTTCGGTCTTGATGCGAGCGACGCGGCGGCGAAAAATCCGGTTGAGGTAAATTTTTAGTTGCAGCCTCGGCGGTCGAATATTATTTTCCTCGAAAACTCGCTTCGCTCAAACATTCTCGAAAAATAATATTCGCCACCTCGGCTTCAAAAAATGACACTCTACACACAGCAGTCAAAAAATATTTGGAGAACATGGCTTCTGATGAGCTTGTTTTTCATCGTCATCATTGTCCTCGGTTTCGCCATTTCTTACGCGTATGATTCGCCCGATATTCTCTACATCGCTGTCATATTCGCCATTGGTATGAACATAATGGGCTATTGGTACTCGGACAAAATAGTTCTTAAGACTTCCGGCGCGGTCGCGGCCGATAAAAGCCGCTACATTGACCTCTACGAAGTCACGGAAAATCTTTCCATCACCGCCGGACTTCCCATGCCGAAGCTCTACGTCATAGCCGATCCCGCGCCGAACGCTTTTGCCACCGGCCGCGACAAGAATCACGCCGCGATTGCCGTAACAAGCGGACTTTTGTCTATGATGAATCGAAACGAGCTCGAAGGCGTCGTCTCGCACGAAATGTCTCACATCGGGAACAGAGACACGTTGCTTCAGACGGTCGTGGTGATTCTGGTCGGCTTCGTCGCTTTGCTTTCGAATTTTTTCATCCGAATGGGAATGTTCGGCGTCGGCGGCAATCGGAGAAACGGCGGCAATGTCCAGCTCATCGCTTTCGTCATCGGCATCGTCCTCGCGATTCTCTCTCCCTTGGCCGCCGTTTTGATTCAGCTCGCCATTTCGAGGAAGCGTGAATTTCTCGCCGACGCTTCCGGCGCTCTTCTCACGAGATATCCGGAAGGTCTAGCGAGTGCTTTGAAAAAAATTTCCGCCTACGACGGCAAACCTCTCGCTCGCGCTTCGCACGCGACCGCCCATCTTTATATCTCCGACCCGTACCCTGCGACAGAAACGAAAAAGAAAAGCGGACTTTCGAAACTTTTTATGACTCATCCGCCGGTCGAAGAGAGAATCGCCGCACTTCTCGGTAAGTCCGCCGGTGAGGCGGAATAAATATATGAAGGACGAAGAACAAAAACCAAAACTGACGTTTCTCGACCGGTATCTCGACGTCGACGAGCCGAAAGTCACGTATCTCACGCGCATCACACTTATCGACAAACTTCTTGCCGCGTCCTTCTTGCGTCTCATTCCGTGGAACGTGAGACCCAACATCGTCACGCGCATTCGCCTCATTCTCGTGCCGTTCGTCGCCGTCTTTCTTCTGACCAATCATTTCACCATAGCGATGATTCTTTTTCTTTTCGCCGCCTTTTCCGACGCCCTCGACGGCGCTATGGCGCGCACGAGACACCAGATTACCGCGTGGGGGACTCTCTACGATCCCGTCTCAGACAAGCTTCTCATCGGCATCACATCTCTCATCATCGTTTCGAAATATCTCTCGGTCGACCTCGCTCTCGTCATTTGTTTTCTTGAAATCTGTCTCATCTCCTCGGCTTATTTCCGCTACAAAGGCCGCGTCGTGCCGGCGAAATCGATGGGCAAAATCAAAATGGTTCTCCAGTGCCTCGGCCTCATCCTTCTTCTCATTGCCATCATTGGCAACGTACCCGTCCTCTTCCTCATCGCTCGTTACACCTTATATGTTGCCGTCGTCTTCGCTCTTCTCTCGCTCTTTGTTTTTCGGTCGATCTGATATAACGTATAGATATTGGAGAGATGCCGGAGTGGTCTAACGGACAGTCCTGGAAAGACTGCGTGTCAGAAATGGCACCGCGAGTTCGAATCTCGCTCTCTCCGCCCTTGGATGACTCAAACGGTTCGGATATCGGAGCCTCCCAATTTTGAAATATTCTCTTCTCTCATACGGCATACACCGTATCAACACTTTTTAATATGACTTCCTCAAAAGAAACGATACCGCCCGAGAAAAAGAGCCAACACAAAATAACTTTTCACAAAGGTGGGCTACACGCTTCCACCAGTACGCCTTCGTCGAAGAAAATTTCGTCCGCAAAGCACGCCGAGGCAAAATCAGGGAAGCTCGGTCCAAAAGCCAAAAAACAGGAAATGTTTTACGAAAACGTTTTGAAACGTAGGAAATAAAGACGAAACGCCAAGTCATTGTCTCCAACCTAGACCCCATTGACTTTTTTATTAAAAGCTATACCATCTCTGCTGAATGTAGGGCGCTCAT
>CAYZCB010000007.1:4289-15374 GCA_964476815.1 uncultured Candidatus Saccharibacteria bacterium | reverse complement strand
ATCCACGTTCTTCTCGTTGTTGCCATCATTGTTTTTCTCATCCGCCTACTCTGAGTTCTCCAAAAACTGTCGTCAGACCGAATGAAAGAAAAACGAGTTGGGGTGCCGTCGTAGATAAGGCGAAGCACTTAGTTAGAACTATTTTTGAAAAGAAAAACGATGTGACAATTTATATTCCAGAGTTTTACCCTACCCTTGAATGCACTATTGTTTAGGTAAAAACAAAACCGCACGAATGCGGTTTGGAGAAAGTGTTTAACCAGACTTTCAATTAACTGGGGCGAGATCACGCTGTCACTAAACGAAACCAACCGGCGAGTATTAGTATCCAGAGAACAAAAACAGTGAGCCCCGCCCGAAGCCGTATCCGTTTTTGAGTCACATATTCTGTTTGTCCAAATCCAAGAAGGACGTGGACGATGAGTAGAACAGAGATATTCTTGGCTGCAAGGGAGGAGATAAGCTCGATCGGCGTGAAGAAGTAAAAGAGTACAAAGACGGTTGTCGCTACCGACATATATACCAAGTGAATCCAACCAGCCAAACTCACCTTTCCTCCTTTGTTCCAAACGGCCGGTTCCTTCACACTCTCTTTGGCCCAAAGCAGAACAGGTATGAGACCAACGAGGGTGACGCCGATTCCTACAAGAATGATTGCCTCGAGATGCCACAGTGTGGCAAACGAGACGATTATCCATGCAATCATAGGAGAAACGATTATGAAATCCCCATACATGCCACCATGTTCAACGAACGGTAGGAATTTTTCACTCGCGGTGCCGTATTTTTTACCTTGATTGCGCGTGAAGAATTTGGTTTTCCACGCACAGACACCTTGAGCGATAATCGCGACTTCAAGAAGCACGAACCATATTGCAAAGGTCATGTAAGTTAAGTATAGAGAGAAACAACAAGCAGAATTACTTGTGGTCTCAACGCTATACTTACCTTTCAAAGAACTCTATCTACTGCTGTTCTACACCTTAAATTGGTATTTGTCAATAGATAGATTAGAACCAAAAATAACCCTTGAAATAAGGGTGATTCTGAGAAAAATATCGATGGGTGGCTAGAGAGAATCGAACTCTCGATATCGGTTCCACAAACCGAAGTTTTACCACTAAACTATAGCCACCATGGTCATGATAGCTATGCGATATCTGACACATCACACCACTAACATGGTGCTCGGGAGAGGACTTGAACCTCCACGCCTTACGGCATACGCACCTCAAGCGTACGTGTATACCAATTTCACCACCCGAGCGTAAGCGTATGCTAACAAAAATCGCCCCGATGGGCAATTTTGTCCGTCGATGAGGCAGATTATTTTTTCTATACCGGTTTCTCTTCAACTTTTGGCTCTTCCACGACTTTTGCCGTCTTGGCAAGTTCTTCGACGAATCGGGTGTGTCGCATCTGGCGTTTGATCTCTTTTGCCGCTTTCTCGCGAACGAAATAGAGCTTAGAACGGGTGACCTGTGAGCGTCGCACTATTTCTATTTCGTCTATCATCGGGGAATACAAGGGGAAAATTCTTTCCACACCGACGCCGTCGATGGTCTTGCGAACCGTAAACGTCGCGCCGGCTTCGTCGCCGTGTTTTCGGGCAAGAATCAGTCCTTCGAACGCTTGAAGGCGCGACTTCTCCCCTTCTTTTATTTTCTGCCAAACGCGGACGGTATCGCCAGAGCGAAGACCGAGGGCCGTGCGCTCTTCCATCTTTATCGGGCTCGTTTTGACTACGTTTTTCATGAGACGCCAATTTATCACAGCCGCGTTGATAAATCAACACTTATCTTATATTGTTAGCCATGGGCGCCCTTAGCTGTTTTGGCAGATAACAGCAAAATGCGCCATGCGCCCTTAGCTGTTTTGGTAGGTCTATAAGGTCGTGTACAAAAAATAAATACAATCTGCGCCCTTAGCTCAGTTGGTAGAGCAGGTCATTTACACTGACAAGGTCGGGGGTTCGAATCCCTCAGGGCGCACAACTGTTTTCATTTGATATTTTCTTATGGCGTAACGAGCACCTTCACACACACCAAAGAATGCTCCGGTGTAGAAGAGGTCTCCGACGAGAGAGTTTCTAAAGAAAGGAATCGCCATCATATATGACTGCATAAGTCCGGAGAATGAATGGACATACATCGTACCGAATTGCCATACTGCCCAATTGGTAACGAGAAAAAACAAAACTGACGAACCAAACGTCACGACGGCTATTGAGCCGACGTTTTTGTGTTTTCGTATGTATTGGCCGAGCAAACTCGCGAGAAGAAGACTTCCGTAGACGGAAAACATAATCGGCAGAGAATAAAAACCAATGACGCTGTCGCTTATAAACATCGCGGCGAGAACGATGATTATCGAATATTCAAATCCCAAATACACCGAGGCAAAAAGTGCCAAAGCCGTCATCGGCGTGGTGTTCCACGCGTGGGGTAAGAGCCGTCCGGCGACGCCGAGCAGAATAAAAAGGGGGACGAAAATAAAAATATTCTTTTTGGACATGTTCTTCATTGTAATCGATTAAAGAATTAAAAGTAAATAAATTCCGCCGACCGCGACTATTGAACCAACCGTCTCGAGAATGACAGTGAAACCGTTGGACGACGAGTTTGCATTCTGGCTTGCCGCGACGGCCGCAACTTGTGACAAAGTACTTGTGCTGGTAGTCGCTACAGAAATGGGCTTTGGCTCGCTTGTGCGCAAAGCTTCGACTACGCGCTCGCCAAAGCCCATTTCTTTCGCTCCTGAAACCATAACTGTTTCTCCGGCGGTTGAGGTTGCTATTGGAATAGAACTTGTCGCTGCGGGAGAAGTGTTTGTCGAGGTCGCTACCGAAACAGAAACTCCGGACGTGCCAGCCGCCGCGACGAATGTCGCGGCGGCTGGCTTCGGAAACGAGTTCAAAATTACAGCCCATGGTTTCCCAAGTGCCGCGGGAATCGCGAATGACGTCGACCAAACACGCGCAATTAGATTTTCGGAACTGTTTCCTATGCCGCCGTCATTTTGCTGGAGACTGTATAAATAATCGTTTGGGTTGTATCCGCCGGAAAGCCAATTATTCGAGGACTCTCCGAGAGCGGCAATCGCTTGAAGCGCCCAACTCGTGGAATCGTCAGAACCAAACCCCCCGCCCGCTTTCTGTTCGGACACAAGATATGTTCGGGCTTTCGCTATCGATTGGCTCACACCAGAAATAGATTCCGTGAGCTTAAGCGCTTGAATGGCCGCAGCGGTAAGGTCAACGCTTTCATTCCACGAGCCGTCGGAATTTTGTTTTGAAATAATACTTTCGATAACCTTCTGGATTATATTATCGCTCGAAGAGTATCCGGCTTTGATGAGAGGAAAGGTGGAGAAAATATCGTCGTTGACGAGACTTGGGTCGCCGATTTGCGTACCGTCAAACTCATTTATTATGTCCTGAATGTAATTTACCCCCGTGCCGGAGTATGGATTTATTCCAAGTGCCTCGAGAGCCATTGTGTGACGTTCAAAGTCGGTGGCGCCCGAAAGTGCAGGAGAAGAGGTGAGTTCATAATTTTTAAGCGACGGCGGCACCGTTCCATCAGCGGCGAAAGATATCGCCGCCCAGTCGGTATAAAGACTCGAATCGGAAAAAGATCCGTCGGGAGATTCGTTCGACTCGAGAAAGTTAATGGCGTTCGGAACATTCACATTATTGTGAGTAATCGCACCACCACCGCTATTTCCACCACTGTCGCTTTCGGTGTTCTGTTGAGTATTTGTTTGCGTGTCCGTCGAATCTGTTGAGGTTGAGACAAGGGAGTGAATATCGAGCGTTACTTGATCCCCCAAATTGTCGCCGGAAAAATCTTGTAATTGGAAAGTAATTGTGTCGCCTACGGAAACGGGCAGTAAAGCAAGACCAACACTTGCGTAATTTCCATTTTGATACAGAGCCCAATATTGACTATTTGGATCGGCCGAGACACCGGCAATAGCGGTAACAAAAAGACCGATTGATGGGTACTGGTTTGAGAGTTCAACGTTTGAAATAGAACTACTCACAAGCGCCGCCTCAAGCGCGCAGATGCCAATATATAAATCTGGAGAACTCGCTTCATACGTATGGAGAACACCGTCCGTATCGGTCGCATTACAACTCGCCGGAACATCAACCGATGTTTCCGAACTGAGATTGAGAAAAGTCCCTACATTGAAAGTTGTCGACGTGGTACTCGCGGTATCAATCGTGCTCGTTGCAGTACACGTGACAGTCGTTGTGCCGAGCGCAAAGAGACTACCCGATGGCGGCTCGCAAGTCGGAACGAGAGTCGTTGTGTCGGTATCACTCGCGGTCACATTAAACGTGACGTATGCTCCGACGGAACTCGTCGCTGTCACAATGATGTCCGTCGCTCCGTTTATTGTCGGCTCGTCGGCAAAAGCTGAATGAAAGAAAAAAAGCGAGGTAAGGACAACAAAAAATATTTTTGTTTTCATTTTATTTTTCATATTTCCATTCGATAACGTCTCCGAAAGAAATTTTGTAATCAGAAACTCCGACATTCGAATAGGCGCCGTTGACGTAAAGTGTCCAATACATTCCATTCTGATTTTTTACTCCGTTTATTTCTTCGATAAAATATCCGAGGCCGGGATAAAGCTGCGTCGTGAAAGAAAAATCCGTCGACGACGCGAGAATGTTCATCGCGTCATACGCGGTCGAACCAATCGGAACGTCGAGAGAATAATTTTTGTCTCCGACTAAAAAATTCCGGGGTTTTTTTTTCGCCCCCGTGGTGTTTTTTGTGGTTGTCGGGGATTTTGTGGGGCCGTAATGGGTATATTGGGGGGGGGGGGGCGCTATTTTCGCGCCGCCGCCCGTTTTTACAAAAAAAATACACGCCAAAACGATGGCGAGTAAGAAACTATAAGATATAAATTTTTTATTCATGTGTTTCCTGCTCGGGAATAATGGTTGCTTGATGACCGGACTTGTTCCACGTTCGTGGACATTACCGTTGCGGCACAGTGGAGGAATGAAACCTCACTTCCTATCCGTCTTTTGACGGACCCGAGCCCTTGCTCGGCAAGCAACTCGGGTAATAGTAGGCGAAATGATTTATATTTGCAAGACCTTGGGCACTTTTTCTGTTTTTCGGAAAATTTTCGATGCTTTTTCGTCGCTTCAGTACAGGTTTTTGAGAAAAAAAGAAAAAATCAAATTGACAGAGGCAATAGCTTGATGCGGGAAGAAAAAAATCGCTTTTTCCCCCTCCAAACCGATTGAAGCGGTGCTATACTAATCCGGAAATCAATTAATCGATTAATTATTATTCATGGCACCAAAAAAAAGCACGGCAACGGAAGAAATATCGATAAGAAAAATACAAAAAAGGGACGGTTCGATCGTGCCTTTTGATTTTTCCAAGATAGTCGGCGCGATTCTCAAGGCCATGAACGCTTCAGGTGAAGGTTCCGAAAATGAAGCGACCGTAGTCGCGCAGCGGGTGTCGGATGAGATACAAACCGCGAGTAAAAAATACGGAAATTTCATTCCGACCGTTGAAGGAATCCAGGATATCGTCGAAAAAGAGCTTATTTTAAGCGAACATGTGAAAACGGCTAAGGCATACATTCTTTATCGTGAGCAACGCTCATGGCTTCGCATACAAACGAAACAAGTCTCTCCGGAATTGAAAAAATTGGTGGAGGACAGCAAAAAATATTTTAGGAGTCCTTTGGGAGAATTTGTCTACTACCGGACGTACTCGCGTTGGATAGAAAAAGAAAGTCGTCGCGAGACGTGGATCGAAACGGTCGACCGATATGTTTCTTTCATGAAAGAAAATCTCGGCGACAAACTCGACGAAAAAGAATACGCGGAAGTTCGCGAAGGAATACTCCGCCACGAAGCGATGCCGTCAATGAGACTCATGCAGTTTGCCGGAGTTGCCGCGCGCAAGACGAGCGTCTGCACCTACAATTGCTCGTACATAGCTCCGGAATGTTTTCAGGACCTCGCGGAGATAATGTACATTTCAATGTGCGGCACGGGCGCCGGCTGGTCCGTCGAAAGTCAGAATGTTCAAAAATTTCCGCAAATAAAACTTCAATCGGGCAAAAAATTGCCGACACATTTCATTCCGGACAGCAAAGAGGGTTGGGCGGACGCGTTGACCTTGGGTATGACCACGTGGGCGGATGGAGACGACATTGATTTTGACTATTCATTGCTTCGACCGGCAGGTGCCCGACTCAAAACTATGGGTGGTAAATCTTCCGGACCGGAACCGCTCAAACGACTCTTGACCACTACCCGAGAGAAAATGCTTTCCCGGCAAGGCAGGCGTCTTCGCAATATAGATGTTCACGACATTATCTGTATGATTGGAGATTGCGTCGTTTCCGGCGGGGTGAGGAGAAGCGCCATGATTTCGCTTTCAGACCTAGACGACAACGATATCCGCGACTCAAAAAAAGGCGCTTTTTACATAAGCGAACCGCAACGAATGCTCGCCAACAATTCCGCGGTTTACCTCCAAAAACCGTCGAACACCGAATTCTTGGAAGAGTGGACGGCTCTGATGAAGTCGGGCTCGGGTGAGCGCGGCATATTCAACAGAGGGTCTTTGGCAAAAATGTTGCCGGAGAGAAGAATCGCCGTTCTCAAAGAATACAAAGGCTATTTCGACGCGTCCGGTACGCATGTCATCGGTCTCATCGGCACAAACCCCTGCGGAGAAATAATTTTGCAATCAAAACAGTTCTGCAACCTTTCCGAGGTTGTCGCCCGCGCAGAAGACGACGAGAAATCGCTCCTGCGAAAGATTCGCCTCGCCACAATCCTCGGCACATACCAAGCGAGTCTAACGAATTTCCCGTATCTTTCGAAAGAATGGAATGAACGTTGCGAAAAAGAAAGACTTCTCGGCGTATCACTCACTGGTCAATGGGATTCGAAAGTCGCTCGGACGCCGGAAGTTTTGAAAAAACTAAAAGAAGAAGTCATCAGAGTAAACGCGATATACGCGAAACGATTCGGTATAAACGCGTCGACATGCACCACGGCAGTCAAACCTTCGGGCACCCTCTCTCAAGTTGTTGACTGCTCATCCGGTATGCATCCGCGACACTCTCCGTATTACATTCGAAGAATCAGAATCTCTGCGACAGACGCGCTTTTCAAAATGCTCAAAGACCAAGGCGTGCCGTATTTCCCGGAAGTCGGACAATCCGAGGGCGACGCCACGACCTATGTCCTAGAATTTCCGGTCAAAGCTCCCGGGGGTTCGATTTACAAAGACGATATTTCCGCCATCGACCAGCTCGAGCATTGGAAATTGGTAAAACTTAATTACACCGAACACAATCCGTCCGTAACCGTTTCCGTCGGCGACAACGAGTGGATAGAAGTCGCGAACTGGCTCTACAAACACTGGGACATTGTCGGCGGTTTGTCTTTCCTCCCGAGAGACAACCACGTCTACCAACTCGCACCGTATGAAGCCATTGACGAGAAAAAATATTTGGAACTTGCCGAGACTTTGAAGAATGTCGATTACTCGAAAATAATGACCTATGAAAAAGCCGATGAACTCGACGTCAAAAAAGAGCTCGCCTGTGTCGCCGGAGTCTGCGAAATCGCTTAGTTTGCTTTAAACTACTTTGTTTTTCGGAGTTTTACCGTCGAAAAAGTCGATGATATTTTGCGCCGTCAGAACAGACATTTGATTTCGAGCCTCACTGCTTGCCGAAGCGATATGTGGTGTGAGAACTACGTTTGAAAGTTTGGAGAGTCCGGGAGAAAGTTTCGGTTCGAATTCGTACACATCAAGACCGGCACCGGCTATTATTTTGTTTTGAAGCGCGAGGACGAGAGCTTTCTCGTCAACGACGGGACCTCGGGAAGTGTTTATGAGAAACGCCGTCGGCTTCATTATTTTGAGACGATTCTCGTTTATTAAATGTCGCGTGGAATCCATAAGCGGCACATGAAGACTCACGACGTCGGCTTTTGGTAAGAGTTCTTCCGCCGAAGCGTAAAACACCGCTCCACATTCTTTTTCAAGCTGTTCGTTGCGTGTGACATCGGTATAGACGATGTTGAGACCCAAACCCTTCGCGTAATGCGCCACTCGACTGCCTATGCGGCCGACGCCGATGATTCCAAGCGTCTTGCCTAAGATATCCGTGCCAATAAAACCCATCGGGTCCCAGCCTTCGTATTTGCCTTTTCGTATAAATTCGTCTGCCTCGACGATTCGCGCCGCAAGAGCAAGCGTCAAAGCTATGGCGTGCTCCGCGACCGATTCGGACGTGAGCTCGGCCGGGGCATTTGTGACCGTTACCCCTTTTTTCTTCGCCTCAACGAGATCAATATTGTCGAAACCTGTGCCGTAATTGGCGACAATCTTCGCATTTGGCGCGGCGTCAAAAACCGAAGCGTCAATATTGTCGGTGATAAGAGACAAGATGCCGTCGTAATTTCCTTTTTTGAGAATGCCGATAAGTTTTTTGTGCGAAACGATTTCGTCTTTCGGATAGACGTCGATTTCAAAACCACCGCTCTTCAACATATCAAGGCCGACGTGGGGAATCGTTCTCGTGACGAAAATTTTTTTATTCATATTTTTAAGCGTTAACCGTCGATGGCACAGACTTTATTTCTTTTTTAATCATATGGCCTTCGGAGTCCACATCATAAATATACACCGCGCCGAAAGGCATTTCGACGTCCTTAATGCCATCGTCGGAAATTTTTTCGACGTATTTCATCAAAACCCTGAGTGAGTTGCCGTGAGCGACGACGAGAACGTTCTTATTTTCTTTCAACATCGGCAAAATCTTACTTAGAAAAAAAGGTATGACACGTTCATAGACCATCTTCAACGTCTCGCCGTGCGGCACAGGATAATTCCAATCTCTGCGAACCCTGTCCCAATTCTCTTGCCCGAGAATCTTTTCCATATCCCATTTGTTTTTCGCCGTATAGTCGCCGTAGTCCCGCTCGTCTAAAGCGGCACAGTGTTCGGTAGGCACGTTATAATCACCGACTTCTTCGAGCATCGATGAGAGAGTCTCGATTGACCTGACTTCCATCGACGCAAACGCATAATCGATGTGAATGTCTCTAATACATTCGCCCATTTCGCTTGATTTTTGAAATCCATAGTCGGTTAAATGCCTGTCGCGAAGTCCGGTCCAAAGACCAAGTTTGTTCCACTCCGATTCGTGATGACGGGCAATGATGAGCTTGCCCATTTTTGTTTCTGTCATATATATAGATTACCACGCGTCGACACCGACCGCCTCGCTCACGTTTTTGAATCCGTCTCGTTCGAGAAGTTCAGAGAGTCCGCGATTAATTTCGCTTACCACCTGCGGACCCTCAAAAATCATGCCGGTAACCATTTGCACGAGAGATGCTCCGAGACGAATTTTTTTGTACGCGTCGGCGGCAGAAAAAACGCCACCCGTGCCGATGAGCACGAAGCGGTCTTTTTCTTTTTTGTAGATGTGCGAGAGAAGTTTATCAGAAAGTTCCTGAACCGGTTTACCGCTTATGCCGCCCTTGGAAGGAATATTCGCATCAATAATCCTTTGATTACCCCTTTTTTTGGTCAAATTCGTCGTTATGATGCCGTGAATGCGGTGTTTTTTTATGACAACAAGAAGTTCGTCAGCTTCTTTGAATGAAAGGTCCGGCGAGAGTTTTATAAATATAGGTTTTTTCGTCGGAATCTCGTCGATGATATCCAAAAGATAATCGAGTCGATACGGAATAGCAAAGGGCTGCCCACCTTCCGCATTTGGACAACTCACATTGAGCGTAAAATAATCGCCGATGTCGGCGAATGATGTGAAAGCTTTTGCGTAATCAAAAATGGCGGTGTGAATCGTAAGGTTGTCCTTACAATTCGTCATGGCGATGTTCGTGCCGAAGACTCCAGGGTGTTTTCTGTTTTTTAGTCTTTCGGAAATCGCTTCACAGCCGTCGTTCTTCAAACCGTAATTGACAACGATGCCTTTCGATTCGGGAAGCCGCCAAAGCCGCGGTTTTTCGTTGCCTTCGCAAGGATAGCCCGTGATGGAACCAACTTCCTCGAAACCAAAACCGACGTTTGGCATAATATCGAGAAGCTCGGCGTTTTTGTCGAAACCGGCGGATAGACCGATGGGATTTTCGAATGTGATACCCAAAATTTTCTGTCGTAATTTTTCGTTAGAGTATCCGAAAAGGATTTTCGTTCCGACCTTTGAAATCGAATATTTCCCGAGGCTCGAACCAAGCGCGACCATTTGGTCGTGAACGGCCTCCGGGTCGCGCTTAAAAAATGCCGGCTTAAGAATGAAACCGTATATTCCTCGGGATATCGAATTGCGAAGTTTTACGACCTCGTCTTTGAGGGTCAACATATTAATCATAATTGCACAATCGTAAAATTACGCAAGAATATCGAAATGGACACGTCCTTTCAAATGTTTCTCCGCTTCGAGAACTATTTTTTCCATCATAGCGACCGCTTGAATCGGGTATTTTCCGGACGCCGTTTCCTCCGAAAGCATCACGGCATCCGAACCTTGGAGAATCGCATTCGCCACGTCGGTAACCTCGGCGCGCGTCGGCGTCGGATGTTCGGTCATCGACAGAAGCATCTGGGTGGCGGTGATGACCGGCTTACCTGCCACTTTGGCTTTTTTTATTATTCGATCTTGAATGAAAGGAATTTGTTCGAGTGGAACTTCGTTACCCAGATCGCCACGGGCAATCATGACCGCGTCGGCAGCGGCAATGATTTTGTCGAGATTTTCGACGGCGCGGCGGCGTTCGATTTTCGCAATAATGGGCTGACTACCGCCGAAAGATTTTATTACTTCCCGACAAAGCTTAATGTCTTTTTCCGAGCCGACAAAAGATACCGCGATGTATTCGATACCCTGTTCGACGGCAAACTTGATGTATTCTTTGTCTTGGTCCGTGATAGCCGATATCGCTTCCCTGTCGTAGGTATGAGAATATTTCTCCTGAACGCGCGGCCCGGGTAAATCGCAAATGATAGGCACGTGTTTGCCGAATTTCTTCGCGATTTTCCGTTTCATTTC
>CAYZCB010000007.1:0-4279 GCA_964476815.1 uncultured Candidatus Saccharibacteria bacterium | reverse complement strand
ATTTCGATTTGGGATTTTTTCTCATCGAGACCGCCCCAGGAAAAGTTGAGCCGCGCCACGGCCATATCGTGTTCGAGCATCGAAAGAAAAACATCCGGATCGACGGACGACGGACCGATAGTAGCGACGATTTGAGCTTTGGAATTCATACCGCTCAAATCATTTTAGCACAGTGAATGGTTTATTTTGTCTCCGCATTTATTAACGCGATAACCGCCCTTGTTATCGGCCCGACAATGCCATAGCCGGGACTCGAAGAACTTTTAACCACGTTGTATTTCAGTTGAAGTTTATCGACAGCTGCGTTGGTTAAGGGGCCAAAATATGAAGTCTCCTGTCCGGATGAGCCAACACCGGAAGGCGCGAGAGGAAAACCGTTCGTGTTTAGAAAAATTTGAAGTGCCATGACTGCTGGACTGCTCGAACCGTATGCGAGAGCGTGCGATGACGCTATGATGGAAGAATTACTCTGCTGTTCGGGTTCGATTGATGTGACGGAAGTCGTCGTTTGTATTTGTGTCGTTTGTATTTGTTGAGCAGGAAGTTGCTGACTGCTTTGAGAGTATAAATGAACAGGAGGCGCTGTCGCGTTGACAGAAACGGGTGTCGTCGAAGTCGCAGCGGCCTGGTCATTATTGTTCGCGAGAAAAGCAAAGACAGCGGCAATACGCGGAGAACTGGATATGTCGAACTCTGTCATATAACCGTCGGCACTAACATCAAAGAATCGCCTAAGGATCGGATAGGGGTCGGTATCAGTGGTACCGGCCGGATAAAGATTTTGGCTGACACTCAAAAGATACGGGTTGGAAACTCCCAGAGAACCGACAACGCCATAAACTGCTATACCGGGAACGGGTTCCGTGATTCCGTCGAGCGCTGAGATCGTTGAGAGTGGATGCATCGGATAATTTTCTCCGATTCCGGTGATATAACTTCTGTACTGGGGATTGCTTCCGAGTTCGATATCGACATTACTCTCGGCGGCGGCAAGATATTTTGGGTCATTCAAAAGAAAAGAAGCTTTAATAAGATCAAAGGCGTAAACGGAGGCCGTTCGTGAGAAAGAGCCGAAACCGATATAAGCGATGGTTGAAGGATACGCGGCATGATATGGATTACTGTTCGTCGTCGCTACGAGCGCGTCCATATCCGTTTTGAGTGCGGTTTTATATATCGTCACTTTTGCAGGATCTGTCGGATACGCGTATGTCGTCGCGTAAGCAAATGAAGCCCTCTTCCAGCTATCCCAATCGTTCTCTCCATAATCCGCGAGGGCTGGATCCCAGTATGTGTTAAACGCTGTAAGGTATTGCTGGTCACCCGTCGATTTATAAAGTTCGGCCGCCGCCCACGCCCGTTCGTCGCGGTCGGTTCCCGCGTCGGCATTTGCGCCGCCACCGATTGTCGGAGGGTTGACGCCAACTCCGTACGAACTAAACGTGACCATCGCTGGATGAGCGACTAGAAACGTCCACGCTTTTTCCGAACGTGCGAGCAAATCACTTGCGTATGCCGGAAAATACGGCAAAAAAGCTCGATAAGCTTCCGCCATTACCGCCGCGTACTGCGCTGTTATATGCGTATCTTTTTCGGAAATCAAACGTGTCTCAAGGTCAAGGCTCGGCATTGTCGTCGCCCAATCGAGCGTCGTAACTTTCACATACACACCGCCGTCCGGAGCTTGCATGTTCCTAAGCCAATCCGTCTCCCATTTCGCTTCGTCAAGAATATCCGGGACGCCGTTTCCGCTTTCGGGAATATTTGTGTTATCGCCAAACTTTTGCGGATAGAGTTCAAATGCTTGAAAAATATCCGAGAGGCCGAATGCTCCGGAGTAGCTATATTTTCCGTAATCGCCGGCATCATACCAGCCACCGGTCATATCCACCGTGCTGCCGATTACTTCGCCGTCGTAAAGAGACGAGTTGAGTTGCGACACATCTATCTGCGCAACTTTGTCCGTATGCATGTGACCGCCGGCACGCGCCCATACACCGGCATATTGAGACAAAAGGTCCGTATCATCCCGCTGGTAGTAGAGAAATCGCTCGGTCGCGCTCGCTACGTCGTTGAACGCGTCGGAGCCAATCGTGAAATTATAGGATTTTCCGAGTCCGGGAGAAGTTAAATAATAATTTCCTGGCGTAGTGAAACTCGAAAAATCGCATTGATATAATTTCTCTCCGGAAAATTGGGTGTAATCGCCTGAGTACGTCGTATTTGTAGAAAAAACAGTCGCGTTAGTGGCAGCGTCATTTAGAGAACATGTTGTCGGACTAATGTTCATTGCCCCGGCGTCGCCCAAATAATTTCCTATATAGCCAAACTTCGGACTCTGAGGAATATATCCGACGTCGCTGGCTTTGACCGTGCCCGTCACGAAATTTTCGTCGTTCCAATCTATGGAAGTCGTGGTGGCCGAACTAAAATCCACACCAAAATTGGATTTTACATCGTTTATCGTGAGTGTGTAATGCGAACCAGAAACCATTCCCTGATTAAATACGAGATAGATGTTGTAATCAACGACGGGAGCTCCTGGGCTTCCGTAAACACCGCCGACCGGAGTTCCACTTCCTTTAAAATCGGTGATGTACGACTCCCTTCCGACGCTCACGGGGTTTATGGGGCTACTGAAATTGGAATCATCCGAACTTTGGAGTGAGTAATTCAAAACCGAGAGCGCGGCAGACATGTCATAGGAATCATTCGTGCTGATTTTTACGACCTTGTTTGATAGTGGCACGACGTTCGAGATGGAAACTGGATTTGTGTCAACAGCATAAATATCGTCAATAAAAATCTGGTGTCCGTCGTTTGGAACGGCGTTACCAAAATAAATATTATCTACCGACGTCATATCGAACGAAGAATTTTCGAGGACACTAACGGGAATTGTAACCAGATGCCACATGGTATCGAGTGTGCCGCCTTGTATGTATGGAGCGATGTTTACAATATTGCTCGTCAAATTTTGACTGCCCACGTACGTTTGGAGTTGAAAATTTATAACGGCGTTTTGCGTGCTTGCCTTGGCGTAAAATTGTATCTCATTGTAATTGGAAAGATCCTGTCTAAACATCGGAAGACCGGAAAGGTTGATGCCGGACCAAACATATTGTTGCGGATCGCCCTCGAAAGAATATGAACCATTCGCCGAAGTTGAGCTGGTAGCCATTCCCGCAGCAAACACAACCGCCCTTGAAGCCGTTGATTCGCCGTCCCAAATCAGTGTTCCGTTTGTCGAAGTTGCCAACTGTGACGTGACAACCACCCCGACATTCGCGGTGGTTGTCAGAAGCGTGTCGCTCACGGTAAGAAGAAGCGAGTATGTGCCGACGGCTGAAAAATTTACATTCGTCGCGGCGGTTGTCGGCGAAGAAAATGTCGCTGTTCCCGAACCGGATACTTCCGTCCAAACGTACGACAGAGAACTTCCTGTCGGCAAACCGTCATCGGTAACCGTCGGTGCCAAGGCCAAAGTATCAGATAAAGCAACCGTCGAGGTGCCGACAGGTAAAGACGCAATGACGGGAGCTTGGTTTGTTGCGCCAGTGTCTACGACATATTTGTGCAAAGCGATGTTGTCAATGTAGTACAGATTGCCAGTGCCGTCGTCAACGTCAAAAACAAGATTCTCCACGTCGTTCATTGTCCATCCAGGCGCAGTGAGTGCGGTGAGTGGGATACTGACATGCCTCCATGTGTTGTCTATGATTCCTCCATCAACATAATCTGCGAGAGAAATGGTTGCTCCGGTAAAATCCCAACTCGTCAGCCAGAAATTTCTCGTGCTCGATGCGGACGTCGAGGATTTTATATCGAAATCAAGATTGGTATACGGACCAAAATCAACCCTAGGAGAAATAGAACCGCCACCGCAAAAAAGTTTGAACTTAGACCCGTTCCATTTGTCTGGTTGAAGTATAATTCCAACGGACGAATTCATTCCAACGCTGGCAGAACTTATGGCAAACGAAAGACAACTCGGGTCGAGGAGCGGTGCGCTTCCTATTTCGCCGTCATAAAGTATTTTCGGAGTTATAGCGTCCGAATAACTGGCGAGAGAGACTTTGATATGGTGAGGGCTGTTTGAAAAAAATAAGAAAACCAAAAAAACGCAAGCGAGCAGAGTCGCAGCCACAAACAGGTGATTTTTCTTCACTTCCCTATGCCGTCTGATATGTGGAAATGTTACGGTCATGATGAATAATCCATGATTGCTCCCGCGTGGAATCGAACCACGACTTCGAGCTTCGGAGGCCCGTGTCCTATC
>CAYZCB010000006.1:7062-15384 GCA_964476815.1 uncultured Candidatus Saccharibacteria bacterium | reverse complement strand
ACCGACGTTTCAAGCGGAACAAACGGCTCATGCGGATATGTTTGCGCCGCTCGGAAAAATTATGATTACGTGACGGGACTTGGAACGCCCTTCACGGTGAAGTTTTAGTGGGCGATTGCGAGAAAGAGTATGCCGCGCGCGCCGCAGGCGCGGAGCGCGCGGCCCGCTTCTTCCGTCGTCGCGCCTGTGGTAACGACATCATCGAGAACAATCACAAATTTGTCTTTCACCAACTCTTCATTTTTAACAACGAAAGCATTTTTAAGATTTTTCAGGCGTTCGGCGCGTCCTTTGCCGACTTGGTCACTCGTATTTTTGTTTTTGACCAAAATATTTTTTCTCACTTCGAAATTTTTCCCTTCATCGAGACGCGTCATTTCATCGGCGATGATTTCGCACTGATTCCAACCACGCTCACGAAAGCGTTTTGCCGAGATTGGAATAGGAAGAAGAAGCGGCAGCTCGCGAAGCGAGCTGCCGCCGAAGATTTTCTCTTCGGAAAGTTTTTCTAAAAGTTCGTCATAAAGGATTGTTGCTAAAAGTTTCGCGATTTTGCGATTGCCGCGGAATTTTATTTCCCAAATCGCCTTTCTTACCAAAGATGAACCGTACTCGAAAAGAACGAGAGCTTTCGGAATCTCGCGGCCGATTTTGAGCCGTTCGGCGCGCTCGTAAAACTGTCCCGCATTCATTTCCTCGAGTTCTTTAGTCTCTTCGTCGGACTTTGACACGAGGAGTAAAATGAAGTCCCGAATTTTTGAGAAAACCGCCATATATTGTGATATAGTATAGTCTACGCACCATTATGGCTAATCCCTTTTCAAGCTTTCTCGGCAGTCTTGGCAGAAAGAACGGCAGCGTGCTCGGCGTTGATATCGGCTCTTCGGCGATAAAGATCGTTCAACTTCGAAAACAGGGCGCCCGCGCCGTGCTCGAAACTTACGGCGAACTGTCCCTCGGCCCGTATGCCAAAGCCGAAATCGGTCAGGCGACGAACCTGACTCCGGACAAAATCGTCGACGCACTCAAGGATATTCTCAAAGAATCGAATACCACGACGAAATCGTCCGCCGTTTCCATCGCCGCCGGCGCTTCGCTTTTGTCGTTTATGCAAATGCCTCAAGTCGGCGACAAAGAACTTCAAACAATGATTCCGATTGAAGCCAGAAAATACATTCCCGTGCCGATCTCGGAAGTTTCTCTCGATTGGTGGGTCATTCCCAAAGACGAATCGTCCGTGTCGGACTTCGAAAATCCCGACACACCGAATGCTCCGGAAGAAAAGAGCGTCGAAGTCCTTCTCGTGGTCATTCACAACGAGACGATTTCTCGAACGAAAGAAATCGCCGCCGCCGCCGGCCTCGACCTTTCGTTTTTCGAAATAGAAATCTTCAGCACCATGCGCTCCGTCGTCGAACAGTCTCTCGACTCCGTGATGATTTTCGATTTTGGCTCCGGTTCGACAAAACTCTACATCATTGAGCGGGGCATCCTTCGAAGTGCTCACACCGTAAACCGCGGCAGTCAGGAAATCACTCTGGCCCTTTCACGTTCGACCGGCATTTCCATCGCCGACGCAGAAAAGTACAAGCGCTCGGTCGGTATTTCGCAGGACGAGAAAAATAAAAACTCAAGCGACATCATCACCCTCACCCTCGATTACATTTTTTCGGAGACCAACAGGGTGATTTTCAATTATCAGAAAAAGTACAACAAAAACATCAGTCAAGTGATTCTCATCGGCGGCGGTTCGCTTCTCAACGGTTTTCTTGAGCTTGCCCGTGAGCGTTTCGAAACGGAAGTCGTCCTCGGAAATCCTTTCGACAAATGCGTTGCTCCAGCTTTTCTCGAAAACACCCTTCGCGGCGCCGGTCCCGAGTTTGCCGTGGCCATAGGACTTGCCCTTCGGGAACTTCAAGAAGGACGCTAAGTGGGGATAGTGGAATTGGCGGGGCAATAGTATAATAAAAGCAATGGATCCTCGATTCCAATCTTCGTTCATCCCTAAAAAAATCGTGGGCACTGGCATGGGACCGCGCCGCGCGCCGATCAATCTTTTGTCGCTCATCGCCTGGGTGATTTTCATCGTCGTACTTCTCGCTGCTGGCGCATCGTTTTTCTATCAGAGCTATTTAAGCGGCGCCATCGCGAGTGACCAGCAGAGTCTCAACTTGACGCAAGGTGAATTTGACACGGCGACCATAAACCAGATCATCCGCCTCGATTCGCGGCTCAATACCGCCGGCACGCTCCTCTCCGGTCACAGCGCCACATCAAATGTTTTCGCCGAACTCCAAAACATCACGCTTCAGACAGTGCGTTTCAGCAATTTTAATTTTTCCTCGGGTAATCAAAATATTTTGACTCTGACCATGAACGGCGAAGCCAACAGTTTCAGTGACGTCGCTTTGCAATCCGCCGCTTTCAACAAAACGCCGTATTTCAAAAATCTGGTGGTGACGGGACTTACCGTGGAACAATCGGGACTCGTGTCATTTAACATGACCATGACGGTCGATCCGTCGCTTATCGTCTACCAGCCGCCGGCCGGCGGCACGGGAGCTTCGGTAGGGCAGGTTGTTCCTTCCGTGACGCAAGCTCCGACGGTCGCTTCTTCGACGGCGACAATTTCCGCTCCGGCAGCGCCGGCGACGCCTGTCGCGGCGACATCGAGCGCTGTTAATACTCCTCATCCATGAGCACCATAGTTTCCATCATCATTTTTCTGGCGTCGATAGGAATATTTTTCGGCTACGTCGATCCGACCTATCAAGGCGACAAAACTCTTTCCGCGCAACTCGGTCAATACGAGAACGCCCTTTCCAATTCCAAAGACCTTCTCGCCGAGCGCGACAAGCTCATCGCCAAGCAGAACACCTTTAGTCAAAGCGACCTCAGCAAGCTCCAAACTCTTTTGCCGGATTCGGTCGACTCCGTGTCGCTCATCATCGAGCTCGATTCCATCGCGTCGCAGTTTGGCATGCGCATCAGGAATTTTTCGGCGACCCCCGGAGACCAGAGCGGCACGCTCGGCGTGAACACATCGCCCTTAGGCACGCTCACGCTCACGTTTACCACGACAGCTTCGTTTGAGACGTTTGTCGCCTTTTTGAAGGCTATCGAAAACGATTTGCGGCTTATCGACGTGTCGAGCGTGACATTCAGTTCCGCTTCGAACAACAGCGTGTACGATTTCACGCTCTCCATTAACACCTATTGGCTCAAATAACATGGAAAAACTTTTAGCACACAAAAATCTTCTCATTTCGGTCGCCGTCATTATCCTTTTGCTTGTTTTTGGCTACTGGTATTTTAACGGCGGCTCTTCCGCTCCAGCGCCGATTCTTTCCGCCTCCGATGTTTCGGGAAGCGACAGTCTGCTCGCGACACTCAATCAACTCAAGAGTCTTTCTTTGGACGCATCAATTTTCACCAGACCGACTTTTGAATCACTTACCGACAGCACGGTTACGATTTCTCCCGTGGCTGCCGGCAGACAAAATCCCTTCGCGCCGCTTCCGGGACTCGTGAGTTCCGTAGGCGCCGCTCCGGCCGCAACTCCGGCAACGAATCCTCTTTCCGCGAGCGCTCCGCCAGTTCCGACTCATTAAAATTAAAAAAAGTCATCGATCGTATGGATATTCTCGACATTTTGACGACGAATAAGGTTATAGACAGAAAAACCCTGGCGTCTTTCCGCGAGGAGATGCGTCTTGCCCACATTTCGGCCGAGCAAGTGGCGAAGAAACACGGTATTGACGACGATATTTTACTTGCCGCCAAAGGCGACTTACTCGGCATTCCGACAAAAAGCGTCACAGGCAAGAACATTCCTTTCGAAGTCCTCCAATACATTCCGGAAGAATCCGCCGTCCACTATCATTTCGTCCCCATTGGCGTCGAGCAGAATGTCCTTGAGGTCGGCGTGGTCGACCCGGACAATATAGAAGCGAGGGACGCACTGACGTTCATCGCGAGCAAGATCAAGATGCCGTTTAAGATTTTTCTCATCTCCGAAGACGATTTCAAGGAGATAGTCGGACTCTATAAAGGACTTTCCGGAGAAGTGACGAAGGCTCTCTCCGAGCTTGAGACCGATATCGCCGACGTCGACCTCGACGAACCAGAAAAAAAAGACGCTCCGCAACAGGAAACGCGAATCATCGAGGACGCGCCCGTGACGAAAATAGTCGCGACGATTCTGCGCTACGCCGTCGAAGGCGACGCTTCGGACATTCACATCGAGCGGCTCGGTGAAAAAGTTCGGGTGCGTTTTCGCGTCGACGGCCAACTTCACACGTCGCTCATTTTGCCGGTCAAAGTCCATGACGCCGTCGTCGCTCGTATCAAAGTCCTTTCCAATATGAAGCTCGACGAAAAAAGAAAGCCGCAGGACGGACGTTTTGGCGCGAGAATCGACAACAGAAAAATCGACTTTCGCGTTTCGACATTTCCGGCCTATTACGGAGAAAAAGTCGAAATGCGTATTCTCGACAAGGAAAAAGGCGTACGTTCTCTCGAGGATACCGGATTCTCCGCGGACAATTTGAAGTTGCTTCGCGAGGCGATAGCCAAGCCCTATGGCATGATTCTTATCTCCGGTCCGACCGGTTCCGGTAAATCGACGACTCTTTACGCCATGTTGAATGAAATCAACGACGACAAAAAAAACATTTTGTCTCTTGAGGACCCGGTCGAATACAACATCGAAGGCGTTAGCCAATCGCAAGTTCGTCCGGAAATCGGCTACACATTCGCCAACGGTCTGCGCACCGCCCTTCGTCAAGACCCGGACATTATCATGGTCGGCGAGATTAGAGACAAAGAAACGGCGGACCTCGCCATTCAGGCGGCACTGACCGGTCACCTTGTGCTTTCAACGATCCACACCAACAACGCCATTGGCGTCATTCCGCGTCTCATCGATATGGGCATCGACCCGTACCTTATCGCTCCGACTCTGATTCTCTCCGTCGCTCAGCGTCTCGTCACGCGACTCTGCGAAGACGGTGGGGAAGCGATACCGGTAGAGGGCAGTATAAAAATGATGATAGATAAAGAATTCGCCGATTTGCCGGACAATTTCAAAAAGAATATTCCTTTCGGCGCAAACGTCTACAAAGCCCTTCCGTCGCCGACATGTCCCACCGGCACCAAAGGTCGAATCGCCGTCGCTGAAGCTTTCGCTATGGATAAAGACCTCGAGCACATTGTCTTGACTAAGCCGACGGAGGAGGAAATCTACAAACTTCTGCGCTCCAAAGGCATGCTGATGATGAAGGAAGACGCTTTCATAAAAACTTTCAACAGGGTTATACCGTTTGAGGAAGTCGAGCGGCTCTAGGACATCGGCAAAAAAGCTGTGATATACTTTTTCGTATGACGCAAGAATCTGGCAAAAAGAAGAGGATTCTTATCGTCGACAGCGATACGTTTGTCATCGGCCTCTACGTGGCCAAGTTCGGCTCGAGGGGTTTCGAGGTCGATTCGGCACAAGAGTCGCTTGAAGTTTTGAAAAAACTCCGCGGAGGAAAAAACTACGACATACTGCTTTTGGAAGTCGTCATGCCGACCTTAAGCGGCATCGAGCTTCTGCGGACCATTCGAAAGGAAAATCTTGTGCCGCGATCGACCGTCGTCATGTTCACGAACGAGACGCAAGCGTTTCATATTGAACAGGCCAAAGAACTCAAAGCCGACGGCTATATCGTCAAATCAACCTCGGTACCTTCCGAAGTTCTCGAGTCGGTCATACGTATTCATAAGGCAAAAAGTAACAAATAAAAACACATGGCTCTAGACTACCAAAAAGAATTTGAATCGCTCATCGAAACCGTCATCAAGGAATCGGCTTCGGATTTACACTTGTCGGTCGGCCGCTATCCGACGATTCGCGTCTCCGGATTTCTTACGCCGCTTCTGAACAGAAAAATTTTGACCAAAGAAGACATGCTCGGTTACACAAACGTCATTTTGTCGCCGGACGACAGATCGCTTTTCAACCGCAACAAAGAGATAGATTTTTCCTACGAATACACCGACAAGGGTCGTTTTCGCGGCAACGGCTATTTCCAGCAGGGCGGCGCGGCATTCGCTTTTCGTCTCATTCCTCACCACATTCGCAATTTTGAAGAACTTAATTTGCCGCCGATTTTGGAGACGTTTTGCGACAAGCGTCAAGGATTCTTTCTTGTCGTCGGTCCCGTCGGTCACGGCAAGACGACGACTTTGGCCGCCATGGTCGAACAGATCAACTCCACCCGCGCCGAACACATTGTCACCATCGAAGACACGATCGAATACATATATGAAGCGAAGAAATCCATTATCGACCAACGCGAAGTGCGCATCGACACATTGGATTTTGGTTCGGCGCTCCGCTCGGTTTTCCGCGAAGACGTCAACGTTATTTTGATAGGCGAAATGAGAAGCATCGATACGATGGCGACGGCCGTCTCCGCCGCCGAAACAGGCCACCTCGTGCTCTCGACCTTGCACACGAACGACGCCGCTCAATCGATTAACCGCATCATCGACTCTTTTCCGGCAAACCAACAAGACCAAATCCGTATCCAACTTGCCTCGACACTCACCGGTATTTTCTCCCAGCGCCTCGTGCCGAGAATTTCCGGCGGACTGATTCCGGCGTACGAACTTCTCGTTGCCAACAACGCCACGGCAAACCTCATCCGCGAGAAACGCGTTCACGAAATTCCGACACTCATCGAAACGGGAACGGAGAATGATATGATCGACATGAACCGTTCGCTCGCCGACCTTGTACGCCGCGGGGAAGTGACGCCGGAAAACGCCGCCGCCTATTCGCCGAATCCGAAATCGCTTTCGCGGCTCATATAACACACAATGCTTTTCAATTACAAAGTTCTCGATAAGAACGGAAACAAAAACCAAGGATCGATTGACGCCGTGTCGGTCGACGTCGCCATTTCTTCGCTTCAAAACAGAGGTTTTATCGTGAGCTCGGTTACGCCAGCCGAGGGTAAGGGCTCGTTTTTGAAACGCAACATTAGTTTCTTCGACCATGTTTCGAACAAAGACATTGTCGTTTTGTCGAGACAAATGGCCACACTCTTCGAAGCTCAAGTGTCGGCCCTGCGTGTCTTCCGACTACTTTCGTCGGAAGTAGAAAATAAATTGCTCGGTTCCGCTTTATCAGAAGTCGCCGACGATTTGCAGGCCGGTTCGCCCATATCGACGGCTCTTGGTAAACACCCAAAAGTTTTTTCGCTGTTTTACGTCAACATGGTGAGGTCGGGAGAAGAGTCCGGCAAGCTCGACGAAATTTTTTCGTATCTCGCAGATTATCTCGACCGCACCTACGCCGTCAACAGTAAGGCGCGCAACGCCCTCATCTATCCGGCGTTCGTCGTCTTTACGTTCATCACTGTTTTGATTCTCATGCTGACCCTCGTCATTCCGAAAATCGCTTCCATTATCACGGAATCCGGCGGGCCGATACCGATCTACACGCAATTTGTCATTGCCATGAGCAATTTCTTCGTCTCGTACGGATGGTTTCTGCTTGTCATCGTGGTCGTGGGCGGATTCTTCCTCACGCGGTTTTTCCTCACGGACACCGGCAAGAAATCTTTGGATAATTTCAAAATCACCCTCCCGTTCGTGAAAAATCTCTACCAAAAACTCTACCTTTCTCGTATGGCCGATAACATGAACACCATGCTCATCTCCGGCATTCCGATGGTCCGCGCTTTGGAGCTCACGGCGGACGTCGTCGGCAACACCGTGTACCACGACATCATCATTGAAGCCATGGAAGCGGTCAAAGCCGGCAAATCGATGTCGGACTCCTTTGATAACCATCGAAAAGAGATTCCTTCAATCATGATTCAAATGATAAAAGTCGGCGAGGAATCCGGCGAACTCGGCAAGATTCTCAAAACTCTCTCGCTCTTCTATTCTCGCGAAGTCATAAACGCCGTCGATACGCTCGTCGACCTCATCGAACCGACCATGATCATCCTTCTCGGTCTTGGTGTTGGCTTCCTTATGGCTTCCGTTCTCGTGCCTATTTACAACCTTTCCTCGTCGATTGATTAGGTTTTTCGCGCGAGTTTTTACTTATCTACAGGCAATTTGCTGCTTAAAGCGCTGTCCTGTATAATTGACTCTAGGTTTCTGACATTATCAATTTTTTGGATATATTATATTTATTATGAAAAATAAAGGTTTCACACTCATCGAACTCCTCGTCGTCATCGCCATCATCGGCATTCTCTCGGCGATCGTTCTCGCGTCTCTCGACACGGCCCGCAACAAAGGCGTTGATGCCGCGGCGAGAGC
>CAYZCB010000006.1:0-6962 GCA_964476815.1 uncultured Candidatus Saccharibacteria bacterium | reverse complement strand
TTCTCGCGTCTCTCGACACGGCCCGCAACAAAGGCGTTGATGCCGCGGCGAGAGCGGACCTCGACGACGCTCGCGCTCAAGCGGAAAACTACTACGATTCACAATCGCCGAATACCTACGTCGGCGTTTGCACGACTGCGGCAACGGGTATCGTTAACATGCTTAACGGCGCTGCAAACGACGAAGGCACAACGGTCGGCGGCTCCGGCGGCGTAACCTGCAACTCCTCCGCAAGCGCGTGGGCGGCAGAAACGAGTCTCAAGAACGCTATCAACGGCGCAAGCAACTGGTGCGTGGACAGCACGGGAACTTCGACACCAAGATCTGCGGCTCTTAGCTCAAACACGAACTGCTAACGATTTTCCGATTTGTTTTCAAAAGCCGGGCTTTGCCCGGCTTTTGTTTTTGCTAGACAAAGAGTAAAATGGAACAATGCGCAAAGGTTTTACACTGATTGAGCTTCTCGTCGTCATTGCGATTATTGCCTTGCTTTCGGCTATCGTTATTTCTTCTCTCGACACGGCCCGCGACAAAGGCTCGACGTCGGCCATAGAGGCGACGATGAAGCAGATTGCCATTCAAGCAGCTCTCTATCGCAGCACTAATCCGACGTATGGCGGAAGCGTTTCCACTTGCTCGGATGGCGTGTTTTCCGACCCGGTCATTCTCTCGGCGCAGACTGAAATCCTCACCAATGCCGCTGTCGGTGCCGCTCTCTCGTGCTTTACGGACAGTGCCGGGGCAAAATACACCATATCCGTTTCGGCCCTCAAGACCGGCGGGTCGTTGTGCATAGATAATTCCGGAAATTACGGCGCCGAGACCGCCAATTCCGACGGAACATGTCATTAAAATATGAAAAAAGGATTCACACTGGTCGAGCTCACTGTCGTCATCGCCATCATCGGCATTCTTACGGCGGTTGTCTTGACTTCGACCAACGCCACGCACCAAGAAGCTCGAGACGAAAGACGACAATCCGACCTCAAGGAAATCCAAATCGACCTCGCGCAATATTACGAATACTATCAAGCGTATCCCGACGGTCTCACGACCGGCACAAACAAACTATCCACGTTTATTTTGGGCGGCGCGGGAGCGATTCCCACTGACCCTTCGACCAACCAAGCGTATTTTTACGCCCCGTACAATAACGGCACGATCAACTCGTCGTATTGCGTTGGGGCGACGCTTGAGACTGCGTCCCTAAGCGACAATGCCACGGCGGCGTGCGCGGCAGAAAACATCAACGGAACCGGCGGCGTCAATTATATGCAACAGCCTCCGCAATAATGTTTGTCCTTATCCTTTTCATCCTCGGTGCGATTGTCGGAAGTTTTCTCAACGTCGTCGTCATCCGTCTCGGCACGGGTCTCTCGATTGTTCGCGGTCGGTCAAAATGTTTTTCCTGCGGACACACACTCGCGTGGTACGACCTTGTGCCGTTTTTTTCGTATTTATTTTTGGGCGGCAAATGCCGATATTGCGGGAGCAAGATAACCCTGCGATATTTTCTCGTCGAATTTGTGACGGCGATACTTTTTGCTCTGAACGCTCTGGTCTTTGGCGGCGCGACAAATGCCTCCGTCGGGGTCGCGCCGCTCCCATATGTTTTTCTTTTGCTCTCGCTTGTTATCACTTCTTTTTTTGTCGCCATCGCTTTTTATGATTTTCGCCACAAGGTGATTCCCGATGTTTTGTCCTACGGTGCTGCCGCATTTGCTTTGGCGTACGCTTTGTCCGGGATTTTCGCCGGCAGCGATTCGCTGTGGCGAATCGCTGCCGGTCCACTCGCCGCTCTACCTTTCTTTTTCTTTTGGCTTGTCTCGAAAGGCGAGTGGATGGGCCTCGGCGATTCCAAACTGACGCTTTCCATAGGCTGGTGGCTCGGGCTTTCCGGCGCTCTCGGCGCCATTACCATTGCCGTTTTTTCCGGAGCCATTGTCGGCGTCTGCGTTCTTTTTTCGGAAAAAATTAGAAAGGGCAAAGTAAAATGGGGTAAACACGAAATACCATTTGGTCCGTTTCTCATTTTGGGCGCTCTTTGCGCCCACTTTTTTGCTATCTCTTTTTGGACGTTTATCGGGTTATAATGAAACAATGAAATCGGGTTTCACTCTAGTTGAACTTCTCATATCGATAGCCATTTTTATCATCATCACGTCCGTGGCCGTGCTCAACAACAGTTCATTCAACGCGAGTATTCTCCTCACTGACCTTGGATACCAAGTTGCCCTGTCCGTTCGACAGGCCCAAGTCTACGGCATTACCGTCAAAGCGCCGGCCTCGTGCACGTCCCTGGGCTGTCTTACCGGTTTTAGCTCCGGATACGGTGTCGATTTCAACATCGGCTCGGGCGGTTCGGCGACGAGCTACATTCTGTTCGAGGACGGCAAGACCGGCGCCGCACCCGACCATATCTATCAGCCGGCGGAACTGCTTCAGACGTACACCATTGGAAAAGGATATTCGCTCAAACAACTTTGTGTCGGTTCGGGTTCGTCGTTCACTTCGGTAAACATTCTCGATATTTCCTTCATTCGTCCGGAACCGGAAGCACGGGTAGCAGCCGGCGGTGTCGTGTATCCCGGCGACGAGGAGGCGCATATTTATATTCAGGATCCGACAAAAACCACTCAACGGGAAATACTCATCGAGCCGACCGGGCAGGTTTCCGTTCAGAATAATGCCAGTCATTGTTAATATATGACATTTTTTAATTCAAGAAAAAAAGGTTTTACGCTCATCGAGATGCTCGTCTCGGTTTCCATTTTCACCTTGGTGATGCTCATCGCCGTCTCCGCCGTTTTCACCATCGTGGCTTCGAATAAAAAAGCCGAATCGCTCAAATCAGTCATGGACAACCTCGATTTCGCTCTCGAAAGTATGACGAGAAATATCCGCACAGGCTCGACATATACGTGTTTGACCGTTGGCGGAGGCGGCTCCATAAGTACCGTCGGTAATTGTCCGGGAGGCGATCCGGGTTTTCAATTTCTCTCCAATCAAAACGGCGTGACAATAGATTATTATTTGTACAATGGACAGGTTATGGAGGATGAGACCGGCTGGCCCGCTCCCGTTTCCATTACCGCCCCCGAAATAAATATTTCCATACTCAACTTTTATCTCGTCGGTTCAAACCAAGGCGCAGGCGGTGTAGGGCTCCAGCCACGCGTTCTTATGACGGTCATCGGCACGGCCGGCGTATCGGGGACGCAAACGCAATTTAGAATTCAGACGACGTTATCGCAGAGACAGATAAAAAATACAAATTAATTCATAAACATATGCGCGACATACCAAAAATAAAAAATAAGGGGTTCACGCTTATGGAGACGCTTATCGCCATCGCCGTTCTTTCTTTGGCGATTACCGGTCCCATGGTCATAGCCCAAAAGGGTATTGGCTCGGCGATATACGCAAGGGATGAAGTCACGGCTTTCTATCTGGCGCAAGAAGCCATTGAGTATGTTCGAAATGTCCGCGACACGAATCGCATCGATGGCTATGCGAACGGCTGGCTTTGGGAATTCGGGTCATCGTCAGCCGGCGCCAATTGTATGCACCCGAACAAGTGTCAGATTGACGCCTCACAATTGTCTTTCATGAGTCCCGTTCCTCAAGGTCCAACCTCGACCGTCGTGCCGGCCGCCATCAGTTCCTGCGGAGTATCGTGTCCGCCCATTGATTTCAATTCGGCGACGAATTTCTACGGTTACGGCACGGGCGGCACGTGGACGCCGACGCAATTCACTCGGACGGTCGATATAAATGAGATTAATCTGGGCATAGAAGCCGTGGTGACCGTGACGGTTTCCTGGCAGACAAACATTTTCTCTCCGACGGAGTCGTTTGTCATAGCCGAACATATTTTCGCTTTCTAATATGAAAAACTTTTTCAAAAAAATAAAAAAATCAAAAGGTTTCGCCCTTCTTTTTGCCGTGCTCACGGCAAGTCTCCTGCTTTCCATCGGCCTTTCGATTTTCTCCCTCACAATCAAAGAGATTTCTCTTTCTTCTTATTCTCGAGAATCGCAGTTTTCTTTCTATGCCGCCGATTCCGGCGCCGAATGCGCTCTCTATTGGGATTTGAAAGGCAATTTCGGCGCCATTTTCTCCACGTCAACGACGTATGGAGGCGTTGTTCCGTATCAGATTACGTGCAGCAACGCCCTCATCAATCTTTATCAAGGCGCAAAAGACACCTATGACTCCACGACGACGTTTAATATGCTCCTCAACGACACGAACAGCAGTCAAATATACTGCGCCGCCGTTACCGTCGCCAAAACAGACTCCAATCACGACGGTCTCTCCGATACGGTCATAGATTCGAGAGGTTACAATGTCTGCAATTTGTCCGGCGTGCCGGTTTGGGGCAATCCAAACTTGGTTGAACGCGCTCTCGATGTATATTATTAGTCTTGTATGCCGATGATTCCAAAAGACGAAGCGGTGCGGGTAGAGAAGTTGCGAAAGACGATAGAAAAACATCGCCGGCTCTATCACACGCTCGACAAGCCGGAAATAACGGATGCCGCGTACGACGCTTTGGTCGTCGAACTCGATGACTTGGAAAAAAAGTATCCAGAACTCAGAACTCCGGACTCTCCGACGGAGCGTGTCGGCGGAGAACCGCTGAAAGAATTCAAAAAAGTCGTCCACAAAGTGCCGCAATGGTCTTTTAACGACGCTTTTGAGGAGGGCGACATCGTTGCTTTCGACGAACGAGTCAAAAAAGTTTTGAAAGAAAATCTCGGCGGGAATATTTCTCCGTCCTACGTCTGCGAACTCAAAATCGACGGACTCAAAATCGTTTTGGAATATGAAAAAGGACTTTTAATCCGCGCGGCAACGCGCGGAGACGGCACAGTGGGCGAAGACGTCACGGCAAACGTTAAAACCATTCACTCCGTTCCGCTTCATTTGTCTCGACCGGTCGATGTTATTGTCGAAGGCGAAGTTTGGATGTCGAAGTCCAATTTGAAAAGACTCAACAGCCGACGACAAAACGCCGGCGAGGAAGTGTTCGCCAATCCACGAAACGCCGCCGCCGGCTCGATCCGCCAACTCGACCCGAAAATCGCCGCGTCGAGGAAATTGGACAATTTCGCCTATGATTTGTCGCGGACGTCGGAAACATTTCCTAGGACCCAATTTGAAGAACTGGAGTATTTGGAAGGACTCGGCTTCAACGTCAACAAGAACCGTTCTTTGGTCAAAGACGTCGCCGGTATTATGGAATATTGGCGGACATGGCAGAAGAAACGCGAGACCATCGACTATCTTCTCGACGGCATCGTCATAAAAGTAAACGAGAGAAAATTTCAAGACGCTTTGGGCTACACTGGCAAAGCGCCGCGTTTCGGCATCGCTTTCAAATTTCCAGCCGAGCAGGTCACGACTGTGATTAAAGACATTGTTTTCCAAGTCGGTAGGACGGGCGTCGTCACGCCGGTCGCCATCTTTTCTCCGGTCAAAGTCGCGGGTTCAACCGTCGCTCGAGCAACGCTCCATAATGAAGACGAAATCAAACGTCTCGACGTACGTCTCGGCGACACGGTCATCATCCAAAAAGCCGGCGACGTCATTCCGGACATCGTTTCCGTTGTCAAAGAATTGCGTACCGGCAAGGAAAAAGTTTTCTCGTTTCCGACACATGTTCCCGAATGCGGCGGTGACGGGAAAATAGAGAGAATCGTCGGACAAGCGGCGCACAGATGCGTCGACAGAAATTCTTTCACGCTTCTCCGCCGAAAATTGCGCTACGCGACGTCAAAGCCGGCGCTCAATATTGACGGTATGGGTCCGAAAATCATAGACGCCTTTCTCGAACATGGACTTATTTCATCCTTGCCGGACATTTTTGAGCTTGAAAAAGACGAAATTTTGGAATTGCCGCGATTTGCCGAGCTTTCCGCCGAAAATATTGTCAAAGCTGTCGAAGTGGCCAGAAAAACGACGTTGCCGCGGCTCATAACGGCGCTTTCCATAGATCATGTCGGGGAGGAGACGGCGTATTTACTTGCGGGGCACTTTAAAACAGTAGAAAAAATCCGCGAAGCGACGAGAGAAGAATTGGAAAAAATAAACGGCGTGGGTCCCGTCGTTGCTGAATCTCTTTCCAAATGGTTTGGAAGTAAGGCAAATGGAAAAATGTTGGACAGACTTCTTTCGCACCTCAAAATCGAAAAGGCCGCGCCCGCCGCCGCGGCGGGCGCGGCCAAACTCTCTGGACTGACTTTTGTCTTGACCGGCACACTCTCGTCTCTTGAAAGAAACGAGGCGGAATCGAAAATTCGCGCCAAAGGAGGAAAAGTTTCTTCATCGGTCTCGAAAAAAACTTCCTACGTCGTTGCCGGAGCGGAACCGGGCTCAAAACTCGAAAAAGCCAATGAATTAGGCGTGAAAACGCTATCGGAACAAGAATTTCTAAAAATGCTATAGTCTTTTTATGATAACCAAGGCAGACATAGAGAAATTGGCGAAATTGTCGAGGCTCAAACTGAGCGATGCCGAGAAAGAAAAATACGCCAAAGATATGGAATCTATTTTGGCGTATGTGGGACAAATCAATGCCGCGCCGATAAAAAACGTAAAACCGGAAGCGGGTGCCGTTCGAAATGTCATGCGCGAAGACGACAATCCGCACAATTCCGGGGTCTTTACAGATGTTCTCATAAAGCTTGCGCCGAAAAGCGAAGGAAATAGGATAAAAGTCAAAAAAATTCTCTAGTATGAAAATTGAGCTAAAAAATCTGACGATTAGAAAGGCAAGCGAGGCAATGAAGCGTGGCGACTTTACGGCCCGGGAACTTTCGCAAGCCTATCTCGACGAAATAAAGAAAAAAAATCCGGAAATAAACGCTTACCTTGAAATCTATGACGATGTTTTGAAACAAGCGGACGAAGCGCAGAAATTCGTCGGAAAAAATCTTCTTGCAGGCATTCCGCTCGCT
>CAYZCB010000005.1:13670-16184 GCA_964476815.1 uncultured Candidatus Saccharibacteria bacterium | reverse complement strand
ACAAAGACCAAGAAATTTTGAAACGTTGGCTCGGTATGTCGAAAATGGTCGGCAAAAATCCTCTCGGCGAATGGGGTGTGGCCAAATCTCCGAACATCAAAGCTCGCGGCATTAAGGATTACGCGTTTCTCGTCGTCCGCAAGCACGGCTCACCGATTCATTTTTCCGAAGTGGCGAAACAAATCGAAAAATTGTTCGACAAAAAAGCTCATGTAGCGACGACTCACAACGAACTTATCAAAGACAAACGTTTCGTTCTCGTCGGCCGCGGTCTCTACGCCTTGTCCGAGTGGGGATATGTGCCGGGAGTCGTCAAAGACGTCATTCGCACGGTTATAGAAAAGAACGGTCCCTTGACTAAGAAAGAAGTCATCGAGAAAGTTCTCAAAGAGCGCTACGTCAAGGAAAATACCATTACCGTCAACCTTCAGAATCCGAAATTCTTCAAGAAAGACAAAGACGGCAAGTACCATGTGGTATAATTTGTAGGTGGTATCAGCCATTCAAACATTTCTATCGACCGAGGTGTGGCCGCAGACTATCGCGTGGCTTTGGTTTCTCGCTCCCATTTGGGTACCTCTTATCGCGGCCGAGCTCGCATGGCACATGTGGGTCAGATACGTGCGTTATGCTTTCCACTCGTCGATCAAATCTATAATTCTTGAAGTAAAACTTCCCCAAGAGACGATTAAATCCCCGGCGGCTATGGAAGTTGTCCTTAACGCTTTCATTCAAACAGGCGGCGAAGGCACGTCGGTCGACCGATATTGGAAAGGCAAGACCCGTCCATGGTCGTCACTGGAACTTGTCGTCATCGATGGAGAGGTGCATTTTTATATTTGGTGTTTTGAGGGACAGAAAAATACCATCATGGCGAACATTTACGCCCAGTATCCCGATGTCGCTGTTTATGAAGTCGAAGACTACACCAAAGAAGTTTCGCAAAATCGCGGCAAGTACGATATTTGGGCTTGCCAGTATGAATTCACAAAACCGGACTCATATCCGATAAAAACATACGTCGATTACGGTCTCTCCGACGATCCCGACGAAGAGTTCAAAGTCGATCCGCTCGCGTCCCTTATTGAAACTTTAGGAACAGTCGCCAAAGAAGACCAGATTTGGTTTCAATTTATTGTCCGAGCCCACAAGGCGGAAGTGGGCCTTTTTGGTTGGAAATTTGAAGACAAGTGGAAAAAGAGCGCCGAAGAAGAAATAGAAAAAGTCATCGAATCGGCGTCAACGGAGAGAATCGAAGTTACGGAATCGGGCAAAATAAAAAAGACCATGACTCCCGTGACGGCAAAGATGACGACGGAGAAAAAAGATGTCATCGATGCTTTGTCGAGAAGCATTGCTAAATTTCCGCTTGACGTCGGCGTGAGGTGCATTCAGGCTTATCCGAGGGGCGAAGCGGGTCACATTAGAAGAGATGTGATAAAAAGCGCCTTTAGGCAGTTTGGTTCGAACAATCTCAACAATATAAAACCAAATGACCAGGATTACAGTTATTGGCGCCAAGATCCGGCTTATTATTTCAAACCCTTGCGGCGCTTCATGACACCTCGCAACCAGCGTCTTGGCGAACAACTCTTCAGATGTTACTGTTTGCGTTCGTATTTTTTCTATCCATACAACCACGGACCGCACGCGCCATGGCTTCCGTGGGGCGTAAAGTATCATCATCTGCCGATTATGGTTATGAATACCGAAGAGCTTGCCACTCTGTATCATTTTCCCGGAAGCACCGCCAAAGCTCCGGCTCTTCACCGCATTCCGTCGAAACGCGCCGACGCGCCGACGAATTTGCCAACCTAGTTTTCTTTAGTATTATCGCTCTATGCAGAAAGTTTTCGTTGGAATCTCCGGCGGCGTCGATTCCGCCGTCTCGGCGGCGCTTTTGAAAGACCAAGGATACGACGTTGTCGGCGTTTTCATAAAGATCTGGAGTCCGGAGTGGCTCGGATGCACATCGCGAGAAGATCGGCTCGACGCCATGCGCGTGGCCGCGCATCTTTCCATTCCGTTTCGGGAAATCGATTTGACCAAAGAATACAAAAAAGAGGTCGTTGATTATATGATTCGCGAATACAAAATCGGTCGAACACCTAATCCCGACGTTTTCTGCAATAAATACATAAAGTTCGGAGTCTTTTTCGATTGGGCGCTTCGCGAGGGCGCGGAATATGTCGCGACGGGACATTACGCGCGGATAAAAAAAGAAGGAGATGTTTTCCAAATGCTTGCGGGCAAGGACCAAGGCAAAGACCAAAGCTATTTTCTCTGGACGCTAGGACAGAAACAACTGTCAAAAACATTTTTCCCCGTCGGTGATTTGGAAAAACTCGAGGTCAGAAAACTGGCGAAAAAATATAAATTGCCGAACGCACAGAGGAAAGACAGTCAAGGGTTGTGTTTCGTTGGTCCAATCGACGTGAAAGATTTTCTCGCGCAGTACGCTTCGCAAAAATCCGGAGACGTTTTGGATGGAAGCGGAAACGTAATAGGCAATCA
>CAYZCB010000005.1:0-13570 GCA_964476815.1 uncultured Candidatus Saccharibacteria bacterium | reverse complement strand
ACAAAATCATATTTACCGACCCAGTACTTGCGGCATCCGGCCAATCTCTTGTCCTCTATGACGGAGACGAATGTCTCGGCGGGGGAATCGTAGAATAGTTGCTTTTTACGCGTAATAGTGTTATGGTGTAGTTCGTTCTTTTCAACCACAAACCCAATACGAAAATGACCGAAATCAAGAAACGACAGAGAGTACAGCCAATCGAAATTCACGAGACCAGCCTGCAGGCCCTCATCGACGGGGAAGCCAGACCGGCCGTTCTTGTAAGGTTTAAGGAGGATATTTCTCCAAAAGCCCTGCACAAGAGACTCTTGCGTCGGAACATCATGACGGTTCTCAAGCACGAGATAATCGAGGAGACCGAAGGACTCGTGGTAAGAGGCTCAAGAGTCTTCTTTCTCCCGAGACGTGCCAAACGCGGTTACATGCGGATTAATCTCTTTGACATCTCTGGGAAGCCCAAACAACTGGACTTGGAATACGACAAGGCCGGTCAAGGACTCGAGGCCTATTCGTTCGTAGTTGCCGTCTCCGTTTGACGGACCAAGCGGCGCCACCTTTACTGGGGCGCCGCTTTTTTATTTTCCGGATTTGCTATACTTTCGGTATGAGTATTGAAATCGTCAAAGCCGACGGCACTAAGGAGACGTTTAACCGCGCCAAGCTCGAGTCGTCTTTGATCCGTACCGGCGCGGACCGCGAGACGACGAGAAAAATCGCCGACCATATCGAAGGCGAACTCAAAGACGGTGCAGCGACATCCGAAATTTACAATCACGCTTTTGATTTACTCGCCCAAAGTTTTCGTCCCGCCGCTCATAAATATTCTTTGCGCCGCGCCATCCTGGAACTTGGTCCCGCCGGCTATCCGTTTGAGAAATTCGTCGCCGACCTCTTTCGCGCGCGCGGTTTCGAAGCGGTGACCGACCAAGTCGTCCGCGGCAAATGCGTCGAACACGAAGTCGACGTCGTCGCCTGGAAAGGGAACGAGCTCGTGATGGTCGAAGCGAAATTTCACAACGAAAGCGGAATCAAATCCGACCTCAAGGTCGCGCTTTACGTCAAAGCCCGCACCGACGATTTGTCTTTTTCCGAATTCGATTTCGGCGGGAAAATCAGAAAACTCACACAAGGCGTCCTCGTGACGAACACGAAATTTACCCAGAAAGCCATCGAGTACGCCGCCTGCCAGGGACTCCGCCTTGTCGGTTGGAATTATCCGGAGCAGGGAAATCTCGAACATATGATAGAAGATGCGGCACTTCACCCGGTCACGTCCATTCCGTCACTTTCCGTATCCGACAGAAAAATTCTCATCGATAATGGTCTCGTGCTTTGCAAAGACGTTCTCTCGAAAAAAGATTCGCTTTCGGGATTGGGCATTTCCGACGATTCGATCAAAGCCATTACCGCCGACGCCGAACTCATCTGCGGCGTATCGGCATAACAATGAAACTCTCTTCTGATTTTTCAGAAAGAGTTTGCGCGGTTGTCGTTACAATTCCGGAACGAAAAACAAAGCGGAGATTTTGAGAAAGGAAGGTTGCACAGTTTAGTTTTTTGCTTTACATATTTTAAATAGTGAGTAGGGTAATGACAGGAAACCCATCACTCAATGCACATTATGAAAGATTCCTTTTGGAAGTCGCGCCACATCGCCGCGGCAAAAAAAGTAAAAAGTTTCACCGAGTTGGCCGAACTTGCGCTTGCTATCCTCTCCCAATTCAACGATTCGGTCGTTATGGTCTCTGGTCCCATATCGACGGGCGGACGTGGAAGTATCGAAAAGAACATCGAAGCTTTCGCCAAGACTAAGGCTCATCTCGAAAAACGCGGGCACCTCGTCTTTAGTCAGACACCCGTCCAGGAAACGATTGCCCGTCTTGCCAAGGAGTGGCGGAAAGCAAATAACAAGCCGCTCAACAGGTATTGCCGGCCGATTTTGACCGAATTTTATTTGCCGATATTCAAATCGGGGCGAGTCGTGAAGATGTTTTTCCGACCTGATTGGAAGTCTTCAATCGGTTCCCGTTGGGAACGGAAAAAGGCCAGATTACTTCGTATCGAGATCGAAGATCTTGGACCCAGATTCGACAAAAAACTCGCTCTCACGCCGTGACCTTGTGGTCGCGGCTTTTTATTGAGTGCACAATGTGCTTGATTTTTACCGCGAAGTGTCGGAGTATCAAAGAGAACACCAAACATCCTGTTCTTATGAACGACACATCTTGCCCTCTCGCCCGCCTTCGGATCGGCCTTGAAAACGTCGAGTCGAAACTCAAAGGAAACCTTTCGCCGGAAAAGCGGAAGGAATTAGAAGGTCTCAAATACAACATCAGTCAGTGTATCGAGGCCGTAGAGCCCAAGGTCATAAAGGAGTTTAAGGAAAATCACGGCCGTCCCCCGACACGCAATGACCTAATGTTTCGGTTCGCCGATGCAAGAGCAGCAGAATTTCGAGCGCGCGCCTCATAGTTAGGGCGCGCGTTTTTGTTTATACTTGAGCTATGACAGAAGATTTTAAAACGGAAGGATTGAAGAAAATCCGTGACGAAGTTTTGGATTTGAAACAGTCGCCACTCTATGGCTATCGCACGGAGAACAAATATTTTCCTGTCATTGGTGAAGGTAATCATGACGCGAAAATACTTTTTGTCGGCGAAGCGCCGGGGAAAAACGAAGCCACGACCGCTAGACCTTTTTGTGGCGCCGCGGGCAAAGTCCTCGACGAGCTCCTCGCCTCCATCTCCCTCGACAGGAAAGCCGTCTATGTGACGAATCTCGTCAAAGACCGCCCGCCGGAAAATCGCGACCCGGAACCTGCGGAGGTTTTGCTCTACGGACCGTTTCTCGACAGGCAAATCGAAATCATTCAGCCGAAAGTCATAGCCACTCTCGGTCGTCACTCGATGAAATATATTTTCGAAAAATACGGACTTGTCCCCGCGCTCGGTTCCGTTTCGAAAATCCACGGTAGGACTTTTACGGGCAAGGCTCCTTACGGGGATATCATGGTTGTCGCTCTCTATCATCCCGCGGCTGCGCTTTACAACGGCTCGCTTCGCGAGGTGATGAAGGAAGATTTCAAAGTCTTGAAAAATTATGTATAAATAAAATATGTATAAACCCTCGCAAAAAATTTTGGAGAAATACGCGGATGTTTTGGTCAATTTCGCGCTCCGTGACGGCAAAGGAATAAAGAAAGGCGACGTCGTCTACGTCGCCGTCGACGAAATCGCCAAGCCGCTTTTCATCGAGCTCCGCAAAGCCGTTTGGAAGTCGGGCGGTCATGTCATCGCCAATTATCGTCCGAGTCCGGACGCCGAGTTTAACGTCGAGCGGGATTTCTACGCTCTTGCCGAAAATCACCAGATAGAATTTTTCCCCGCCAAATATATGAAAGGTCTTGTCGACGAGATCGACCATTCGATTTTCATCATTTCCGACACGGACAAGAAAGTTCTCGCTGGCGTCGATCCGAAAAAAATAATGGCTCGCGGAAAATCAATGAAGCCGTATATGGAATGGCGCAACGAGAAAGAAAACAGGGGAGCGTTCACCTGGACCCTGGCTCTTTACGCGACGGAAGCCATGGCCAAGGAGGCCAAGATGCCGCTTCAAAAATATTGGGGCGAAATCATACAGGCGTGTTTTCTCGACAAGGCAGACCCGATTGCGGAATGGAAAAAAATTTACCGAAATCTCGAGAGCTATCGCCAGAAATTGAACAAGCTTCCCGCCGAGATATTCCACGTCAAAGGTCCGGATGTCGATTTGCGGATTAAGCTTGGCGAAAAGAGGCGATGGATGGGTGGCAGCGGCAGAAACATTCCGAGTTTCGAGCTTTTCACTTCGCCCGACTGCCGCGGCACGCAAGGGTGGATAAAGTTTAGCGAACCACTCTATCGCTACGGCAATTTGATTACAGGAGTAAAACTTATCTTTAAAGATGGCAAAGTCGTCGCATCAAGCGCGAAAAAAGGCGAAAAAGTCTTGAAGCAAATGATAGCCACCGAAAACGCAAATATGGTCGGAGAATTTTCGCTTACCGACAAGAGATTTTCGCGAATCACCAAATTTATGGGCGAGACTCTTTTTGACGAGAATATTGGCGGCAAAAACGGCAACACTCACATCGCTCTCGGCAATGCTTACCACGATTGTTTTAGCGGCGATCCGGCAAAACTTTCTAAATCCGATTGGAAAAAGCTCGGCTTCAACAACTCAACCGTTCACACCGACATCGTTTCGACTGCACCGCGCATCGTCACGGCATATCTCAAAAACGGTGGTAAGAAAGTCATATATAAGGACGGCAGGTTTGTATTGTAAATTTTTGTGCTAAATTAGTCGCATGACATCAGCAGAACTCCGCTTCAAATTTCTCCAATTTTTCAAGGAAAAAGGCCACGCCATCATCCCGTCGGCGCCTTTGGTGCCGGAAAACGATCCGTCGGTGCTTTTCAATACCGCCGGTATGCAACCGTTGGTGCCGTATCTTTTGGGCGAGAAACATCCGTCCGGCAAGCGTCTCGTGGACTGTCAGAAATGCGTGAGGACCAACGACATCGACGAAGTCGGCGACGCCGTTCACCTGACTTTTTTTGAAATGCTCGGCAATTGGTCTTTAGGCGATCCTGCCTCGCCTGACGGCATCGGACAAGGCGGGTATTTTAAAAACGAATCAATCGCCTGGAGTTTCGAACTTTTGACCGACAAAAAGTGGTTTAACATTCCGAAAGAAAAACTCGCCGTGACCGTTTTCAAGGGTGACGCCGACGCCGCTTTCGACGATTTCTCATACAAAAAATGGCTCTCGCTCGGCATCCCCGAGTCACGCATCGTCAAACTCGGTAAAGACGACAACTGGTGGCCGGCCGGCGGCAAAAATCCGGGACCCCAAGGGCCGGACACGGAGATTTTTTTCTGGACGGGAAAAGAAAAAGCGCCGGAGAAATTCAATCCTGCCGACAAAAAATGGGTGGAAATTTGGAACAACGTTTTCATGGAATTCAACAAATCGGAAAGCGGCTACGCTCCGCTCAAACAAAAAAACGTCGACACGGGAATGGGACTCGAGCGGACGCTCATGGTGCTTAACGGTAAAGACAATGTCTTCGAGACGGATTTGTTCAAGTCGGTAATCGAACTCATCAAAAAATCCGGGGAAAACGTGAGCGACGAAAGCGCTCGCATCGTCGCCGACCATTTGCGCACGGCGACGTTCCTCATCGCCGACGGAGTAATGCCGGGAAACAAAGACCAAGGATATGTCCTGCGCAGACTTCTCCGTCGCGCGATTTTCAGAATAAGTATGTTCGCTCCCGGACAGGATATCGGATCGAAAGTCATCGAATGGTATGTCAACGAATATTCGGGCGTGTATCCCAACCTGAAAGAAGGGGACATTCTTGGCGTTTTCAGGGAAGAGGAAGGAAAATTTTTGAAAACTCTTTCCGAAGGAAAAAAGGAACTCGAAAAAGGAACGGACCCGTTCATACTCTGGACGACCTACGGTTTTCCCGTTGAGCTGACGAAAGAAGTCGGCGTTGTCGATATGAACGACTTCAACAAAAAAATGAAAGAGCACCAAGATCTCTCGCGCACGAGCTCGGCGGGAATGTTTAAGGGAGGTCTTTCCGACACGTCGGAAATTTCCGTCCGTTATCACACGGCGACGCATTTGCTCCATCAGGCACTAGAGGACGTTTTGAAAACGGACATTATTCAAAAGGGAAGCAACATCACCGTCGAGCGACTTCGCTTCGATTTTACTTTCGGGCGAAAAATGACGGACGAAGAAAAGAAAAAAGTCGAAGATATCGTCAATGAAAAAATAAAAGCGGCGCTCCCGGTTCACAAAGTCGTGATGAAAAAGACGGAAGCTGAGAAAACGGGTGCGTCGCACGCCTTCGGAGACAAATATGGCGATGAAGTCAGTGTTTATTATATCGGCGATTCTCTCGACAATGCCTATTCAAAGGAATTCTGCGGTGGCCCGCACGTCAAAAACACTTCCGAGCTGGGGACTTTTAAGATTCAGAAAGAAGAAGCCGTCAGCGCGGGTGTGAGGCGCATCAAAGCGATTCTGATATAATATAAGGGATGTTTTCTTTCCTTTCTTCCAAGAACAAAAACGAATCAGTGATTGTTTTTGACATAAACGCCGAGAGCGTCGGCGCGGCCGTTGTTATCTTTGAAAAAAACGCCATACCAAGAATGGTCTATACCTGCAGGGAATATTTTTTCGATGACAAAGTAAAAGAGCATAGTTCGCGACGGCTCATCGACGCCATGAAAAGCGCCCTTTCTCGCACCGAACTTTTTTTGGCAAAAAACATTTTTTCTCATTCCGTATTCAAATCGTCGCCGCTTAAAGAAATCTATTACGTCTTTTCCGACCCGTGGGTTGAAGTCAAGCCGAAAAATCTTACCGCGGAAAAATTTCTCTTGAAACTCTGTGCCGATTTCGGTGTGCCGAAATCGGCTTTTGTCGTTGTCGAAGGTAAGGTGGTTTTGCCGAAAGAAATCCACGACATCGTCGCTTCCGCCGACAACTCTTTGCGCGAACACACATATGTTTCCTACGCCGACATTCTGGCGGAACTCGCAAAACTTTCTTTTTCCGAAGAAGATTTTATCGATAGTGACGTTTCGAACGACAAGACGCTCTCGCGACTTTCCGCTTATTTTTCGCGCAAACGTCGTGGGGAATTTAATGTATAATTAAACAATCATGGAGCGACGAATCGTACAAGACATCATTCCGACCCCGAAAAGAAGCATCAGGAACATTCCTCTACCGGCTTCCCGCGAACGCGAACACGAGAGGGAAAAACGCGAAGAGAAACGTGAAGAAGAAATCGCCGTCCACGAAGTGCGGGAACGTTTCGAACACCGGAATCCCCACGATCGTAAATCTTCAAGAAAATATTTCATCATTGGAGGAATCATCATTGTTGCTATTGCTCTCTATTTCTGCGCGGACGCTTTCGCTCACGCGACGGTCTCCGTCGTTCTCGGTTCCGAGAGCGACAGCGTCCACGGCTCTTTCACGACGAAAGTCTCTGCGTCGTCTTCCGCGGGTATTACAGACTCGGCCATTTCCATTACCAAGAAAAGCCAGACGACTATTACCGCCACGACTACGCAAGATGTTGAGACCAAAGCCACCGGCAGTATCATCATTTTCAACGATTATTCGACCGCTCCGCAAAAACTCGTGACGAACACCCGTTTTGAAACTTCTTCCGGACTCATATATCGCATCGGCCAATCGGTATCCGTGCCGGGCAAGACGACCAAAGCTGGCGTGACAACGCCGGGAAGCGTAGTTGTTTCGGTCACCGCCGATCAAGTCGGCGACAAGTACAATATCGGCCTCTCCGATTTCACTGTTCCGGGATTTACCGGCGAACCGCAGTTTGACGGAATCTTCGCTCGGTCAGAGACTCCCATGACCGGAGGTTTCTCCGGCACCGAGCCAGTTGTCAGCGGCACGGAGCGCTCGGCGGCAATCGGGAACATCGATTCGACATTAGCGTCCGAACTGTCGAATGCAGCACAAGCGTCCGTGCCCGCCGGATATATTTTGTATCCGAACGCTTACCGAATAGATTATTCCGCGCTTCCGGACACAATCGGTTCCGGCAACCAAGTGACGATAAATGGACAAGCGACACTCACCGGTTTCGCGCTTTCCGAAAACGACATCGCTTCGGCTTTGGCGATGACCGTGGTCAAAGGGTATGCCGACGAACCGATTACCGTCGCCAATCTCGGCAGCATCGCTTTTTCGACCGGCGCTGTGCCGACGGCAACATCGGCGGCAATGTCGTTTGTTCTTTCCGGCACGGCGAAATTCGTTTGGGATATAGACCCGAATGTTTTTGCTTCGCAGCTTGCCGGCAAACCGAAAGGGGATTTCACGACGATTCTTCAGGGCTACCCGCACGTGACCAAAGCCGACGTCTCTTTCTTCCCATTCTGGCTAGGGTCTTTCCCCTCGGACCAAAACGCCATTACCATCGCGACTTCGACGGCCATTTGACATTAGCTTTTTATTTAGTTAACATCTTCTCTTGCACATGATTGAAAAAAAAGCCAAGGCCGAAAGTTTCGGAGTCGTGACGGAAGCATTGCCCAATACGCTTTTTCGCATCAAGCTCGATGACGGTGTGGAAATGATGGCATATCTCGCAGGCCGTATGCGCCTCAATCGCGTCCGAGTGCTTGTGGGCGATAAAATCAAGGTCGAACTCGACGAATATGGCGGCAAAGGCAGGATTGTCCAGCGTTTGTAGCCGGAAAACATAAAATATATGAAAGTTAAATCTTCAGTCAAAAAGAAATGCGCGAAATGTCAAGTCGTCCGTCGCGGCGGCTACGTTTACGTTATCTGCAAAGGCAATCCTCGCCATAAGCAGAGACAAGGTTAAAAATTTGCGCGTTTTTGAGCCTTATGTTAAGGTAGTTATCTGCGCTCGACAATACACATAAACGTGTATTTTCGTGCGTCTTATTTTTTTACTATGCGTATTCTCGGAATAACACTTTCAGATAATAAACGAATAGAAATAGCCCTTACGGCGCTCTACGGCATCGGCCGCTCGCGCGCCCAGAGCATTCTCGACCAGGCAAAAGTGGGGTATTCAATCAAAGCGAAAGAGATTACGCCGGAACAGGAAAACGCCATCAGAAAGATCGTCGAATCCATAAAAGTTGAAGGCGATTTGAAACGCGAAGTCGCGGGCAACATCAAGAGATTGAAGGACATCAAAAGCTATCGAGGCACTCGCCATCAGAAAGGATTGCCGTCCCGCGGTCAGCGCACCAAGACCAATTCGCGAACGCGAAGGGGTAACACCCGAAAGACCATGGGTACCGGTCGCAAAGTCGCGGACAAAAAATAACATAATCTTTCATTAATCAGAAATCACAATGGGTAAGAAACGAATAGTCACAACTGAAGGAGAAAAAAAAGAAGCCGCGACGCCGGCGACTTCTTCGAAGTCGGCGAAAAAGAAACTCGATATCGGGGTTCTTCATGTCCGCTCGACCTTTAATAACACCGTCGTGCTTTTGACTGACACGCAAGGCAACGCGGTGGCATCGTCTTCATCCGGTGCGCTCGGATTTGCCGGAGCCAAGAAAGGCACGCCGTTTGCCGCCGCGAAAGTGGGCGAGATGGTCGCGGAGAAAGCGAAAAATCTTGGCGTCAAGGAAGTTTCGGTCATCGTCAAAGGCGTCGGAAGCGGCCGCGAATCGGCCGTTCGCGCTTTTATCGCCAAAGGTTTCGCGCTCTCGTCCATTTCCGACCAGACACCGGTGCCACATAACGGACCTCGGCCTCCGCGTGCCCGTCGCGTGTAGTTTCGAATATTTTTATTTTTCATACATATGATTATCAAATCTAAATACAAAGTCGCTCGTCGTTTGGGAGCACCGCTTTTCGAGAAGACGCAAACCGCGAAATACGCGCTTCGTCTCGAACGAAAAGAAAAAGGTGCGTGGCGACCGAAATCCGACTTTGGCCTTCAAATGCTCGAGAAGCAGAAGGCCCGCTTTACCTATGGCATAAACGAGCGGCAATTTTCAAAATACGTCCGCGAAGCCGTCGCCAAAAAAGGCGTCAACTCGACGCAGCTCCTTTTCCTCAAACTCGAAAGCCGACTCGACAACGTCGTCTACCGCCTCGGTTTCGCGCCGACCAGAAGTGCCGCTCGGCAAATGGTTTCTCACGGACACATTCAAGTCGGCACGACGCGTGTCACCATCCCGTCATATCAGACAGTCGTCGGCGAGAAAATTTCCATCCGCCCACGAAGCGTGGGCAAGCCCTTGTTCAAAACGCACGACGAGAAAATGAAAGAGGTCAAGATTCCGGGCTGGCTTGCGTACGACGCGGACAAAAAAGAAGCCACCGTCGTTGGCGTGCCGAAATACGAACCGAGAGACAACCATTTCGACATCAAATCGGTGCTGGAATTTTATAGCCGTTAAATTTTAATAACAATATTTAAAAATATATGAGCGAAAACAACATAACACTTCCGTCAAAGCCGAAAATCATCAAAGAAGAGGGAGCCCTCGGCATTTACGAAATCGATGGTCTTTATCCGGGCTATGGACACACGCTCGGAAACAGTCTTCGCCGCATCATCCTTTCGTCACTTACCGGCGCGGCAATCACCTCGGTGAAAATCGCCGGCGTTTCGCACGAGTTCTCGACCATTGCCGGCGTCAAAGAAGACGTCATTGCCATCATCCTTAATTTGAAAAAAGTTCGCGTCAAAATGCTCACCGACGAACCGCAAATGCTTACCATTAAAGCCAAGGGTGTCAAAGACATCACGGCCGCTGACATCGAAGCTCCGGGCCAAGTCGAAATCATCAACCTCGACCAACACATCGCGAGCATCACCGACAAAGCCACTTCGCTCGACATTGAAATCAAAGTCGAACGCGGCACCGGCTTCGTCCCGAAGGATGTCTATCAGAAAGAACGCACCGATATCGGCGCCATCGCTCTCGACGCCGTTTTCGCTCCCATCAAACGCGCCAACTATGAAGTCGAAAATATGCGCATCGGCGATCGCACCGACTTCAACCGCCTCCGCATCGTTATCGAGACCGACGGCACCATCGCTCCGCACGAAGCACTGGCTAAATCCATCGAGATGATGATTCACCAGCTCAAAGCCATTATCGGATTCAAGGAAGAGGAAGTCGTCGCGGAAAAAGAAGAAGCTCCGAAAAAAGAAGGCAAGGAAAAGAAAGAGCTCGACACGGAATTTCTCAAGACTCGCATCGAGACTCTTGGTCTCTCGACTCGCACCACAACGGCTCTGACAAACGCCAACATCCGAACGGTCGGCGGCCTCGCGCGAAAGAAAGAAGACGACCTCGAAAACGTCGAGGGCTTGGGTCCGAAAGCCATTCAGGAAATCAAGAAAGTTTTGGGCGAGTTCGGCATGACCCTTAAATAATCACCATGAGTTTCCACCGCACAGGCAGAAAATTCGGCAGAGAGACGGGCTTACGCACGGCTTTGATAAAGTCGCTTGTCCGCTCGCTTATCGTCCACGAAGCCATCACCACGACCGAAGCCAAGGCAAAGACACTTCGCCCGATCGTCGAGAAGCTCGTGACCCGAGCAAGAACGGCGACACTCGCCGACAGACGCATTTTGGTCTCGCGCATCGGCGACGCCAAAGCGGCGAAGAAACTCGTTGACGTCATCGCTCCGACCATGAAGCGCGCCGGCGGTTACACGAGAATCGTCAAATTGCCGATTCGCAAAAAAGACGGCGCGAGAATGGCCCATATTTCATTCGTAAAATAACATGGAAAGAAAATCACACACCATAAACGCGGAGGGGAAGAGAATTGGTCGCGTCGCGAGCGAAGCGGCGAAAATCCTCATGGGCAAACAGTCGGCAAGTTACGCTCCGAATAAAGTCGCCGACGTTTCGGTCACCATCACAAACGTCTCCAAGGCCGACATTTCGGAAAAGAAAAAAGAAGTCACGAGCTACGCGCGATACTCTGGTTACCCGGGCGGCCTCAAATTTCCGACGATGGCGAAAATCATTTCAAAGAAAGGCTACAGTGAGATTTTCAGAATGGCGGTCAAAGGAATGTTGCCAAAGAACAAGCTAGCGCCGAAAATGCTCAAGAATTTGACGATAAAAGAATAAATTTATGACAACCGAAACCAAACACAAATATTTCGAAGCGGTGGGACGAAGAAAGACGGCCGTCGCTCGCGTCCGCCTCACTCCGGCGACAAAGACGACGTTTACCTTAAACGGCAAAGAACTCGCGGTCTATTTCCCGACAAAAATGCTTCAATCGATCGCCGAAGATGCTTTCACAAAATCAAAGATCGACCAAAAATTTTCCGTTTCCGGACATCTTAACGGCGGCGGCATAAATGGTCAAGCCGAAGCTCTCCGCCACGGCATCGCCCGCGCCCTTCTCGAATACGACAAAGAAATGCGAAAGAAATTGAAGAAGCTCGGTTTCCTAACTCGCGACCAGCGCGCGAAAGAACGCCGCAAGTTCGGTCTCAAAAAAGCCCGCAAAGCCCCCCAGTGGAGCAAACGCTAAAGACAAAGAGCACCGAAAGGTGCTCTTATGTTAAGATTATAAAAATATGAAAAAAGACGAAGAGAAAAAACAAGACGACGTCTCGATTGAATTTAATGACACGCTCGACGATTCTGTCATCGCGGAAGAGAGCGCGCAGGAAGCGATAAAAAAGTTGCGCGAGAAATTGAAGAAGGCGGTTGCGGAGAAACAGGAATATCTTGACGGTTGGCAGAGAGCCAAGGCGGATTTCATAAACTCGAAAAAGAGGACGGAAGAAATGCTTCGCGATTCGATAACCTTGGCGAATGAAGGGCTCATCGAAGAACTTCTACCAACCTTGCAAGCTTTTGAAATGGCTTTTGCCAACAAAGAAGCGTGGGAAAAAATAGACAAGAATTGGCGCGTCGGAGTGGAATTTATTTACAACAAACTCAAAGACACGCTCGTTGGTAACGGCTTGAAGGAAATAAATCCGCTCGGAAAAATGTTTGACGCCAAAGAGCACGAAGCTACGAAACACGAGCCAGTGGAAAAAGAATCCGAAAACCACAAGGTCATTGCCGTCGTGGAAAAAGGCTATATGCTGGGGACGAAACTTCTTCGTCCGGCAAAAGTCGTCGTCGGGGAATATACAAAATCATAAGAAGTGATATAATATTCATATGTCAAAGTCCCTCGTCCAAAACTCCCAAATAGTCGCCAAGAAAGGCACTTTTAACGGCCGCGAAGTCCTAGCGTTTTTCGCCGTTGTCGAGGGAATAGAGGGATACTCCGTCAGACTCGTCGATTTCAGGTATATGGACAAAGCGGAAGTCATTGCTCTACCGAAAGCCAAACAAGAAAATGCTTTCGCCGTCTCAATACAGAGTCCTTATTTTGAATCATCGAAAAACATCGTCTCCGATTTTTCTTTTGTCGTAAGCCAACCAACGAGGGCTCCCAACTCTCGATAAACCGCATTGTTTTTGGAACACGGATATTTTTCTGCTGAAAAATTCCTCGTGCTCGCGCCGGTCGCGCTCGCAAGTTTCCAAAAACAACGCGGTTTTTCTCTCGTCTATTAATCCCTAACTTAAAAAACTATGTCAAAAATAATCGGTATCGATCTCGGTACCACAAACTCGGCGGTAGCGGTCGTCGAAGGCGGCGAGCCGAAAATCCTCGAAAACAGCGAAGGCATGCGCACTACGCCGTCGATCGTCGCCGTCTCAAAGACGGGCGAGCGACTGGTCGGCGTCACGGCCAAGCGTCAGTCGGTGACCAATCCAAAGAACACGATTTATCAAATCAAAAGATTTATCGGTCACTCATGGGACGAACCGGCGGCGCAAAAAGATATCGCGTCCGTTCCTTTCGAATGCCGCAAAGCGGCAAACGGCGGCATTGAAGTAAAGCTCAACAATGAATGGAAGCGTCCGGAAGAAATTTCCGCGATGATTCTCCAGAAAATGAAGCAAGACGCGGAAGCTCGCCTCGG
>CAYZCB010000004.1:4770-18267 GCA_964476815.1 uncultured Candidatus Saccharibacteria bacterium | reverse complement strand
AAGAAAGATTGAATCCCAAATCAAGAATTTTTTGCGCCGTTTCAACATCTCCGGCGAAGAAGTGGAAATCGCCACGAAGTTTGTTTCCTTCTTTCGCCTTGTATTCACTCAAAATTGCGAGCGTCTCGGCATAAGCTTCACGACAATGAATCATTAAAGGCAAATCGAGTTCTAGGGCGAGTTCTATCTGCGCGCGAAAAACAGAAATCTGTTTTTCGCGCGCGCTTTCTTCCGGCGTCTTGAAAAAATCCAATCCGCATTCGCCAATACCGACAACTTTTTTATTCTTAGCCAGTTTTCGGTAGAAATCCAAATCAAAATCCTCTTTGCTAGTCGGATGCTGCCCGACAATAGCGTACACGCCTTCGCTATATTTTTCCGCAAGCTTTACGGCAAGTTCCGATTCTTTTTTCTCCACGCCGACGTTTATCATCCACACACCGGCATCGAGTGCGCGCTTGATTGTCTCTTCCCTGTCCGCGTCGTAATCGGCAAAATTTAAATGCGCGTGAACGTCTATAAATTTAGGCTGAATACTTTCCATAGTGAAAGAATAGATTCATTCACACAAAAAGAAAAGCCCGCGCACTTTGGTGCGCGGGCGGCGGGAGAACTGTCAGTGCTTGGGAACATAGACCCTGCAGAAAAGCTTGGAACCAAGTAATGACTCTGAAACATACCCAGGTGGAGGAGTTGGGTTTACCAAATAGCTGACCGTGGAACGAAAAGCTTTCTCGTCCCTCGGATTCGAGCAAATCATGGCCATCATCAGCATAACCACGAGAATTCCCGCCCCCAACATCACAGCAACAGATCCCATCGGATCTTCCGAATCTTTGTCTTTCATGAGATTTTATTTTTTGAGGTGCAGTCCATACCAAAAGCGATATGAATTTCCTAAGCCCATTCTAACCACACCAATGTGCTCAAGTCAATAATTTATTCTTTCCTCGCAAAGAGAGGTTTGTCCGGCATTTTATTTTCTTTAACAAGATTTTTTATTGTTGCTGATGTTTCCGGCATAAATGGTTCAAGCATGTCTGCTATTGTGTATAAATTGTGCAATAAAGTAGACACATCTTGTTCCGCTTCTGTCTTGTTTATTTTAATTTTTTTAAACGGTTCTTTTTGTTGAATTAAACTATCTGTTAGAGATATTAACTCGAAAATTATGCCCATGGCTTGAGTGAGATCATAATTTTGTATCTGTGTCTTATATCTAGCATGAAAACCTGTTTCAACGACCAAATTTTTGTTAAACAAAACTCCATAACTTGTCGCCATTTTCATAATGCGAGAAACCAAATTCCCCAAGCCATTCGCTAACCCTGAATTGTAGGCCGCTTTGAAACGCTCCATCGTAAAAGGCGAATCTTCGAAAGAAGAAACTTCGCGCGCGAGAAAATAACGCAAAGCTTCCGTGCCGTATTCGCGTACGATTTCGACCGGACTTATCGTGTTGCCGAGAGACTTGGACATTTTTACGCCGCCTTCGCCCGTGATGAATCCGTCAACAACGACGGTCGCTGTCGGCGGAAGGCCTGCCGCCATAAGCATCGCCTGCCACATCGCCGCTTGGAAACGTGTGTTGTCTTTGCCGCAATATTGCGTCGGCGTGCCGTCTTGCCAAAACTTTTTGAAATTCTTTTCGTCTTTCGGCCAGCCCAAGGCCGAAATATAATTGACCAAAGCGTCGAACCAGACGTACATCACTTGATTTTCGTCTTCAGGCACTGGAATGCCCCAAGACATTTTTGATTTGAGGCGCGAAATACTGAAATCTTCGAGTCCGCGCTTTACAAACTCGCGCATTTCGTTTAAGCGAAAATCCGGTACGACTTTGAAAGTTTTCCCGTCGTAAAGTTTGATAAGTTTGTCGCAAAATTCGGAAAATTTGAAGAAATAATTTTCTTCTTCGATGATTTCCAATTTCAAATTGGGATGAATCGGGCATTTTCCGTCGACGAGTTCCGAATCCGTCTTTTCGAGCTCGCAGCCCACGCAATATTTCGTCTTATAATTTTTCCTGTATATGTAACCCGCTTTGTCCACGCGGCGCCAGAATTCTTGTGCGGCTTTTTCGTGATGCGGGTCGGTGGTGCGAATGAAATGAATATCGTCGGAGAGACCGAGGAGACTTTTCAATTCGCGGAATTTTTTCGAATATTCGTCGATGTATTTTTTCGTCGATATGCCGGCGGCTTTCGCCGCGTCGGCTATTTTCTGACCATGCTCGTCGGTGCCAGTGTTGAAAAAAACGTCAAAGCCTTGAAGCTTTTTCCACCGCGCAACAATGTCGGCGCGGATAATTTCCATGGCAAAACCAATATGCGGTTCCGCGTTTACGTACGGCAATGTCGTCGTTATGTAGAAAGACTTTTTTTGCATGGTGAAATCGCCGCCAGATTATCCCGCGCGGGCGATTTTGTTTTTCTGAACGTCTTCGACGAATTCGACGAGTGTCGCCGCGACCGGCACGGACAAGAGAATGCCTAAGAAACCCGCGAGCTCAAAGCCTATGATGAGGGAAAGGATGACGAGAATCGGCGGCACGCCGACTATTTTCGTCACGACCAAAGGATAAATGAGGTGATTTTCAAATTGGTGAATGATGAGATAGACGCCGACGATGACAAGCGCGAGCGATACTCCCCCGTCGACGTATGTTGAAGCGACGACCGGAATCGCCGAAATGACGGGGCCAAAAAGAGGAATGAGCTCCATAAGACCGGCGAGAAAAGCGAACAAGAGAGCATTTTGAATGCCGAGAACCGTGAGCGCGAGATAAACCAAAATACCGACCAAAATCATAAGCACCAGTTGACCTTGCATCCAAAGGCCGATTTTATTCTGCGTCCGGCGCCAGAGATCGAGAGCGTATTTTTCGTGGCGAATCGGAGTGACGATGCGGAGAAATTTCTCCACGCCGTTCTCCTGCACCGTAAGATAAAAAGAAATCACGACAATAAGGATGAACGAGAGTATGCCGCCGAAAATGAAAGAGACTGTGTTGAAGAAGCCGCCGGAAATATTCGAAATGGCTCCGTTGATTTGCTCGATAGCGTTTGAAATCGAAAAACTCGAATTCGCGAGCTGCTCCGCGACGACATTGGTCGCGTTGACACTCGGAGTGACAGCGTTGGCGGCATTGGTAATTGCCTGACTTCCGGACGGCGCCCACAAGGAAATCGAATCGGCGTAACGCGGCACCGAGGAGAGGAAACTGGACGAATCCTGCAAAAGTAAAGGAACGAAAATATACACTATGCCCGCCAAGACGATACCGGCGACGATATAAATCAAAAAGACGGAAAAAATTCTCGGCATACCCCAGCTGATGAGTTTTTTCGCGCCCGGTTCGACGGCGGAAGCGATGACGATAGCCGTGAGGACGATGAGAACGATGTCGCGAATAAGGTATAAAACGACGAAGAGAAGACAGATGAGTATGACCTTGACGATGGTGCCGGCGGAAATGGAAATCGTTGTGTGTCTTGGTTCTTCTGACATATCGTAAGGATACAATAAAAAAGCCAAAAGAAAAGGCCCGCCGATTTTTGGAAAATCGGCGGGCCTGAAATTCAGACCGCCATCGGGCTGGTCGTGCGGACTCTCGCCTCTCGCCGTAGACGACGGAAGCAAAGATGTCCATCATCAATGATGATGTGGTCGTGGGATGAACCATCCTCCTCATAAACAGGAAGTACTCCATTGAACCACTCAATCGCTCCGGAAGATGTCGATGGCATGTGCAAGAGCATTTCGGCTTCTTTCACGTTCAAATGAACAAGAAGCTTAAGGGGTTCTTCAATGGACGAGACACTCCTATGCCCCAGTATTCCTTTCTCGTCTACCCAATTGAGCGGCAAAATGTGCTCGAGAAAGGATTCGTGCAACGCCTTTTGAAGAAACGATCGTGTGACTCCTTCTTCGCGACAAGAAAACGTAACGCTGTGGATCGGCAATAAAACTTTCGACATAAAAGCCTCCTAGATTTTGATTGTTTGAACTCTGGGTTTGAGCAAAAGATTACCTTCCTACTCCTTCAAAGTCAAGGCTTTTTCGAGTTCGGAATTTTCCCTAAGTGGGCCGACGACGGCGAGATTCATGGTATCGTTTTGAAAAATTCTTTTCGCCACGCGCATGATGTCTTTGGCGGTGATTCCCGAGATTATTTTTTCGTACTCTTCCGGCGTCTTGATTTCTTTTTTGGAAACTTCCTGGTCGGCGAAAAATTCCATCACGTCATCCGACGACTCGAGTCCCATTTTCAGTCCCGCACGCACTATCTCCTGGACTTTCAAAAGTTCGTCTTTTTTCACCGGCTCGTTTTTAAGCCGAGTTATTTCTTCAAGAATGGCTTTGACGATTTCGGAAACGCGCTCCGGCGTCGTGCCCGTGGAGACGAAAAACGAACCAAAATCGGCGAAAGGCATATGGGCGGCGGAAACGTAATAGCCCGAACCCATTTGTTCGCGCAAGCGTGTGAAGAGTCGCGAGCTCATGCCGCTTCGTAAAATGTTGGCAATGCCATTTGCGATGTAGACGTCTTTGTCGAACCGATCGAAACTTCTCCACGCGATGATGAGATGTGCTTGGTCGGTTTCTTTTTTGAAAATAGCGACTTCCGGTCCCGTTTGTTTTTTGTCTTTCGTTTCAAATTGCTCGGTCCACTGACCTTTTTTTATTTTCTTGCCGATTTTTTCGGCGACTTCTAACATTCTCTCTTCGGATAGACCGCCCGCGACGGCAATGACCGTGTTCTCGGCTTTATATTGGCTGTCGCGATACGCGACGAGGGCGTCGCGGGTAATCGCCGAGACGGTTTCCTTGAATCCGACCGTCGGCCTCGCAGCCGGCGTGCCTTTATACATATGTTCCATCAAAATATCGTCTACTTTCGACTTCGGATCGTCGTTATACATATCGATTTCGCCCAAAACGACGCCTTTTTCTTTTTTCATTTCGTCCTCGGGGAAAACGGAATTGAGATAAATATCGGAAATGACGTCGGCGATTTTCTCGAAATGTTCCGCGCCGGCTTTTGCCCAATAGCACGTCTTCTCAAGCCACGTGTAGGCGTTGTATTTTGCGCCGATGGAATCAAGCTCGAGGGAAATCGCGCGTGGACTCGGTCTCTTTTTCGTTCCCTTAAAACACATATGCTCGAGAAAATGCGAAATGCCCGCTTGCTCGGAGGTCTCATAAAGCGCGCCCGTGCACGCGTACATCGCAAATGTCACCGTCGGATTGTCTTTCATCGGCACGAGAATCACTCGGACACCGTTTGAAAGAATGTGTTTTTTGAAATTCATTTTTATTCCAATTTCCTTTTCAAATATTTGCAGATTTCTTTTAGTGGGACTCTTTCCTGCTTTCCCGTATCGCGGTCGCGAACAGTCACCGAATCGTCTTTTTCGATTGTGTCGAAGTCGACAGTCACGCAAAATGGTGTGCCGATTTCGTCTTGGCGGCGATAACGTTTGCCGATGTTGCCGTTGTCGTCGAACTCCACCGCCTCAAACTCTTTTTTGAGTGCCGCGTAGACTTCCCTCGCCTTTTTAACGAGCTCCGGTTTGTTTTTGAGAAGCGGAAAGACCGCGACTTTCACCGGTGCGATTGACGCCACGAATTTGAGATACGTCCTTTTTTCTCCGCCCATTTCGTCTTCGGTGTATGCGGCCGAAAGAATTGCCAAAACCGTTCGGTCGACTCCGACCGACGGCTCGATGACATGCGGAATAAATCGTTCTTTCGTCTCTTCGTCGAAATACGAAAGGTCGACACGCGAGAGCTCGGCGTGAGCCTTGAGGTCGAAATCGGTGCGATACGCGAGACCGTAGAGTTCTTTTTGGCCGAACGGATAATCAAACTCGATGTCGGTCGTGCGCTTTGAATAATGCGAAAGTTCTGATTTTTCATGTTCACGGAGATGGATTTTATTTTTCGGTAGGCCGATTTCGAGACACCAATCCATGCGGAGTTTCTCGAAGCGGTCAAACTCTTTTTCCCACTCTTTGGGATGAATGAAATATTCCACTTCCATTTGTTCGAATTCTCTGGCGCGGAAAAGAAAATCTCTCGGGGCGATTTCGTTTCGAAAGGCTTTGCCGATTTGCGCCATACCGAACGGGAGTTTCGGGTGGAACGTGTCCAAAATATTTTTGAAATTGACGAACATTCCCTGCGCCGTCTCGGGTCGAAGATACGAGACCGAGTCGGCACTCTCAACAGCGCCGACATTCGTCTTAAACATCATATTGAATTGCCTTGCAACGCCTAATTTGCCGCCGCAGTCGGGACATTTTTCTTTGTCGGGAACCTGGTCCGCACGAAAACGGTGTTTGCACTTCGAACATTCGACAAGCGGATCGGAAAATCCGGCGACGTGGCCGCTCGCCTTCCAGGCGTTTTGATTCATCAAAATCGCGGCATCCATGCCGTACATATCCTCGCGGTCGGTGACGAATTTCTTCCACCAGGTTTTTTTAACGTTGTTTTTGAGAGAAAGACCGTACGGACCGTAGTCCCACGTGCCGGCGAGTCCGCCGTAAATTTCCGAGCCTTGAAAAACAAAACCGCGTCTCTTGCAGAGAGAAATGATATTTTCCATGAGGGCATCAGCTTTGGTTGTTTCCTTCTTCATATTGATAGACTATCCGAAAATTATTTATTGTCCAACGACATCGTCGCCGTTGACGAATGTCGGATCGCTCGAGAGGAGCGTTGTGACGTTTATCGCCGAAGCGGAGACCGGAACACCGGCAAAATCGTCAATGCCGCTAATCGTCGAGGCGCTCATGAGAGTCGGCGTGCTTCCGACTTGCGTGACCGACGGCGTGAGGGCCACTTGAAAATCAAGCTCGGACGTGGCGCCGGATGCCAGGGCTCCGAGATTCCAAATGATGTCGCCCGTCGATGATGAATACGAGACGTCCGCGTTTGAAGAATTCGTCACGCCGGTAAAGATGACGTCCGGCGGAAGCGTAGCGGAAACTTTCACGCCCGAAACGCCGTTCGACGTATTTGCCGCCGTCCAGATGACGGTGTAGTCGGTCGTCTGGTTTGCTTTCGGCGGAAGCGGTCCTGAATTTTGCATCGCCAAAGAGGAGTGTACCGCGCGAGCCGAGAGCGAAAGATTGGAAACGATTTTTACTGTCTGCGTCAGCTCAGAAGAGACGCTCTGCGAAACGTTCGACTGATCGACTCGCTGCCCTTGGGCCGCAAGGTCAAGTTCGATCGTGGCGTTGTTCATATTGGCGATGTTCGGAAGCGAAGAAAAACTGAAATGGAATTGTCCCGAATCTCCCGGAGCGATGAGAGAAAGCGTCGGCACTCGTCCGCCATCCCACGTGATGGTATCGGTCTGCGAATTGTAATAACCGTCGGACGTGGTGACCGACGACGGGTCGAAAGCGCTTCCCGAAAGAGCCACGACGATTTGTCCGTTCGTGATGCGCGTCGCTCCGGTGTTTTGCCAATTGACGACGGCGTTGATGATTTTTCCCACCGGCGCGGCATAGGTCGGACTGTTTTGTCCGTCGAGGGATATTGTCGCGGCAAGGAACGGTTTCTCTATCGAAACGGTGTGGCTGGCGGAAACTATTGTCGTGCCGATGGCTCCTTGACCGTTTGCGAGACCGACAATAGCTCCGATGACGTCCTGGTCGCCGTCTTGACCGTCGATTTTTCCGGAGACGTTGACCGTCGTCGTGGCGCCCGGAGCCAAGTCGCCCAAGTCCCAAATATTTTGTCCGGACGAAGGTGACGGGTCAGAGGCAAGTGTCGTCCAACCGAACGGATATGTCAGTTCCAAAGCGACACCGTTTACGATATTCGTGCTGTTAGAAGAAACGGTGAACGAAAGAGTCAACGGCTCTCCGGCGTTCACGCTGTCGAGTCCGCCGACGGAGACGGACAGAGGCGACGAGTTCAAAGTGACACTGACATCTTTTTCTTTATAGAAAACCGCGTTCGAATCGGCCGTGCGATATTCGACCGTAAATTTCACCGTCTCCGTGGAACCGGAAGCGCCGAAGAAAATCGCCGAGAACGCGCCTTGGGCGATTTGGTTTGCGTTTATCGTGCCGAGAGAAATATCCTGCCGGCCGGCATCGTTTGCAGGCGCGGTGGGATTTTTGGCGCCGGCAGGAAATTGAACAATAAGGTCGACAAACTGGATGGCGGTCTTGTTTTTATTTTGAACGGCAATCGAGAAATTCGTCGGGTCGCCGCCGGCGACGGATGCCGGTCCGGTCACGGTCATATCGACGTTGTCGGACGAGACGAAAACGCTACCGCCGAGAAAAGAATACGCCGCGACCGCAACGGAAATCAGAAAAAGACCGAGGGCGCACCAAAAAAGGACTCTGTAGGTTTTTTTTGGGGACGGCAAGACATATCGCGCGGTCGGCTTTTCTTCCGGCACCCAATCGGCGACAACGGGCGCCTCTTCCGGAATATGAACATCGTGGCGGACGCCTTCGGAACGCACAGCACGGCGCGTGTAGAGCGAGCCTCGCGCTCTGTCTATGGAACTTTTGTTTTTGTCGCCGGGAAGTGACATTGGCTCACATTATAACACGTGCTAGAGCTGGCTTTCGCGGATGGAATCGTTCACCAAAGAGACGGCGCGACGGGCGAGGGGAGCGAAACGCGAAAGCATTTCGCGCGAGAATTCCGGGCTTTTGAGAAATTCGTCGAAGGGGTCTTTGGGGTCGACGTAGCCGAGCTCATGAAGAATTTTGAGCACGAGTCCGATTTCAAAAGACAAAACGTCGCTTTCATCCGCCTCGGGCAAAATAGCATACGCGGCAGAAAGAATCGAGAAAAGTTTCGGGTAGACTCGCTCGCCTTTCACAAGTCGGGAGACGAGAGAGGCGGCGCGGACAAATGCTTTGCCGCACGGCGTTTTAAAATCCGGCAGAGTGCCGGTGCGGCGAGCAGCAACGATACGCCAGACGTCTTTACCTCGCACCAAACTGACGTGAACGAGAGAGAAATTGACGATATGCGGACGAAGTTTCGATTCCATTTTTCGCACCGCTATGGCGCTTCCCCGTATCATTCCGAAGTCCTCCGTGTATAAAGAAAAAACTCTGTCCGCTTCGCGACGAGAATACGATTCCAAAACAAAAGCTTCCGTTTCGTAAACTAAATACACACATACATTTTAGCAAACAAAAAGGGCGCGCGTTTCTCTGAAACGCGCGCCCGTGATTTCCCCGCTTGGGTAAAATCAGGCCACAGCCCTCTGGCCACTGATCATGTCCTCGAGGCTCCTGAAGCCATCCCCGACTGGCGGATAGACTGGGGCCGGCTTCGGAGCGGTGCGGTGGCGAATCTGCCCCATCGCGCGGGAATACTCCTTCCGAAGTCCCCAGGCGTGAGACCAGTATCCGTCCGGTCCTTTGGAGAGAAACATGATTATGTCTTCCCCGACCCTCGGGGCTCCCGCCGGCTCCTGCGTGAACTCCGGATGATTTTGTCCGGCGAGGATTTCGAAACCGTGCTTGGCGTTGAAATAGACCTCGAGACCTTCGCTTGTCCGGGCAAAGCCGAAATCATGACCCACGCGCTTAACCGTGCCGATTGCGAAACCGTCAATGATGATGTTGTTTTTCATAAACCCTTTCCCTATAACAGAACTAAGCACCACCAAAAGAAGCCTTGGGCATTCTTTCCGCGCGTATGCGCGAATATATCTCTCAATGTGCTTTGTTATATATTGTATACTTTATTTGACTTATTGTCAATAGCGTTATAAAGCCTTATTTCTTATTATTTTGAGCTTAAACAAATATTCTTCAATTTTGATGGGTTCGGTTTCTGAAACGTTTTGGTGTTTGATTTCCGCGACATTGGCGACCTTCTTGAGTTCTCTTTCAGCCTTGGCGACAAATTCTTTGCCTTTTTCGTCGGAATCGACAAAAAGAATCACTTCATCGACGACGGAAAGTCCGGCGGATTTGCGGAGCTCTTGCACGGCGCGGACAAATTCGCGTACGCTTCCCTCTTCGCGAAGCTCCGGCGTGATGGTCGTATCAAGAAAAATTTCCGTCGGTAAACTCGGATTAACTTTGACCGATTTGACGTTGAGCTCGTCTTTCATGAGATCGGAAGCGGTGACCGCGACTTTCGTTTCGAATCGACTGAGTGGTTGGCGAACTTTTATTCCCGCTTTGGCGCGAGCTTCAAGACCAAGGGTAATGAGTCTGCGTGTTTCTTTCATTCCTTCTATCAATTGGGCATCGGCCGCCGTAGGTTTTGCGAAGGCGGGCCAATTTTCGAGATGGACACTCTCTTTCGCGTCGTCATCTTTAACTTTTCCGAAAAGATACTCCGCATAGAAAGGCGTGAAAGGCGCCATGATTTTCGAAAGTTCGCAAAGGACGTATCGCGTGGTCATGAGCGCCGATTTTTTGTCAGCTTCGTCGTCCGATTTGAATCTGTCTCGGCTGCGACGGATGTACCAATTGGACATATCATCGACAAAATCGAGAATTGGCCGCGAAGCTTTGTCGATTTCGTATTTTTCCAAACCTTCGGTCGAAAGCGCCGCCGTTTCCGAAAGTCGGGCGATTATCCATCTGTCCAAAATATTCTCCGACACCTGTTTTTCGTCGCGCGATGATATGTCCGTCGCGTATAATTCGTAAAAAGCCAAAACATTGTCGAGGCGTTGTAAAAGTTTTTTTGAAACTTCATCGATCCCCTTCTCCGAGAAACAGACATCCTCGGCGCGCACGGCCGGAGACGACGCGAGAAAATAGCGCAGAGCGTCAGCGCCGTATTTTTCTATAATCGGCACAAGCGGCGGAAAATTATCCTTTGATTTCGACATCTTTGAGCCGTCTTCGGCCAGGACGATACCGTTTACCACAACGTTTTTGTAAGGCGATTTGCCGAAAAGAGAAACGCCGAGGACGATCATTGAATAAAACCATCCTCTCGTCTGGTCGAGACCTTCGGCGATGAAATCCGCCGGATAGCCTTTCGAGCCGAAAAAATTCTTTGGCTGGAATTCTTTCGTTTCGAAGGGATAATGGGCTTCGGCAAACGGCATCGAGCCGGACTCAAACCAGCAATCGAAAACTTCCGGCACGCGTTTCATTTTTCCTCCGCACGCGCAATTAAGCTCGATATGGTCGATATACGGACGATGAAAATCGACATTGAAATCTCTGTCGTGGGGCATCGGGACAAAATCGACTTTTTTAAACTCGGCGTTTTCCAAAAACTCTCCGTGTTTGACCGTGTTTCTCGGCGCGACTCCCAAAATCGCCTGGTTGAGAACGAAAAGCGGCGCTTCGTGACTGACGATGACGATTGTTTTTCCACTATTTTTTTTGTCGAGCTCATAGAGCGTCGAGAGCATTCTCTTTCGGACGTCGAAAAGTGTTTCACCGCCTTCGGGCGCTTTGATAAATCTGTCTTGATACGTGCCGATGAAGCCGTGATACTCGCTCCATGGCTTGCCGTCGAAAATTCCGATGTTGAGTTCTCCAAGCCGGACGTCGTACTCGATTTTATTTTTCGGATAGCCAATGTTTTCCGCCAAAACTTCCGCCGTTTCTTTCGTTCTAACGAAAGGCGACGAAACGATGAGGTCTATTTTTTCTCTGGAAAGTCTTTTTGCCGATTCGACAACCCGACGTCTGCCTTTTTCGGTGATATCGTCTTTGTTGTGAACTTTGACGCTCGCGAGCCCTAGGACGTTGCTCTCGGACTCGCCGTGACGCATGAAAATATATTTGTTTTTTGGTTTCGAAAATTTCCGTATGTCGGTAAGAGAGCCGATGACACGCGTTCGTTTGCAATCCTCGCAGCGCCACACGGGAATCGGCGCGCCCCAAAATCGCGTCCGTGAAATGGCCCAATCGCGGGCGTTTGAGAGCCAATCGCCGAATCTGTTTTGACCGATTTCTTCCGGCACCCATTTCACTTTCTTGTTTTGGGCCACGAGCTTGTCCTTGAAATCCGTGACTTTCACGAACCACGAGCTCGCGGCGTAATTGAGAAGCGGCGTGTCGCAGCGCCAGCAGTGCGGATACGGGTGGACGATTTTTTTCTTTTCGAAAAGCGTCTTGTGCGCCGCCAAGAATTTCAAAACTTCGATATCGGTCTTTTGCGGGTCGTCTTTCGGCTTGACGTGAAGTCCGGCGAAATCTTTTACTTCCGGTTTGAACACTCCGTCCATCGAAACGTGTTGAACAAACGGCAAATCGTATTTTTGTCCTAGTTTCATATCGTCTTCGCCGAATGCCGGAGCGATGTGGACGATACCGGTGCCGTCAGTCGTCGTCACGAAATCCGCCGCATAGACCTTAAAGGCATTTTTATAATTTTTGACCGTATCGTTGTCGTAATATTCGAAAACCGGTTCATATTCTTTTCCGACCAAATCCCGACCGAAAACTTTTCCTGTCGTTTCATATTCTTTTCCGGCGAAAGCCTCAACGACTCTGTCTTCCGCGACGATATATGTCGCGTCTTGCCACAAAACTTTCGAATAGGCGATATTCTCGCCAACCGCAAGGGCGACGTTTCCGGGAAGAGTCCACGGAGTCGTCGTCCAGGCAAGTAAAAAAGTGTTCGGTTCGTCTACGAGCTCGAACTTCACGTAGACAGAAATGTCCGTGACGTCTTTGTATCCCTGACCGACTTCAAAATTCGAAAGTGTCGTCTCGCAGCGCGGACAAATCTGCATCGACTTGTATCCTTCGTACAAAAGATTTTTCTCGTGAAGCGTTTTGAAAGCCCACCAGACGCTTTCGGTGTATGAAGCGTCCATGGTCTTGTAGTCGTTTTCCATATCCACCCACCTGCCCACGCGCGGAATAATCTCTCGCCATTCTTTTTCGTAGCGAAGAACGCTCTCGCGGGCTTTTTCGTTGAATTTTTCTATACCATAACTCTCGATGTCCTTTTTCGTGGCAAGACCGAGTTCTTTTTCGATGAGATTTTCTATCGGCAAGCCGTGACAATCCCAACCCCAGCGCCGGCGAACGCGAAATCCTCGCATTGTTTTGTAGCGCGGAATGATGTCCTTGATTGTCGTCGGCAAAAGGTGCCCAAAATGCGGCATTCCGGTTGCGAAGGGTGGTCCGTCATAAAAGACAAAGTCGCCTTTCGGCGCTTCCTTACGAAGCGATTTTTGGAAGATTTTTTCCTTATTCCAAAAAGCGAGGACCTTTTCCTCGGTTTCTACGAACTTATTCTTGGGTTTTCCGTCCATATCCGCCCATTCTACTACATTTTTTCCGGAACTTCGATGCCGAGAAGGTGAAGACCGTTTTTCATTACGATTGCGAAAGCGTCTGTGAGAGCGATGCGAAAACTCGAATATGGATTTTCAGAGTCTGCGATTTTTGTCGTTGCGTAATACGAATTGAATTCCGACGCAAGGTCGGTTAGATACGTTGCCACCTGGTGCGGCGCGGCGCGGCGAGGAGGGGGCCGCCCCCGTAAAGGGAAAAAAACCCATATTTTTAAAAA
>CAYZCB010000004.1:0-4760 GCA_964476815.1 uncultured Candidatus Saccharibacteria bacterium | reverse complement strand
TTCCCCGCTTGGTGTTCTCTTACCGGCCCCCCGGGGGGGCGCCGCGCCCGCGCCGCCCCCCCGCGCCGCTATTTCCGGAAATCTCGCAAGTTTTCTCTCAAACGTCGTCGCCGCTTCGTCGGGATTTTTTACCGAGGGTTTCAAACCTTCTTTTTTGGCTTTCTCGATGACGGAATGAGCGCGCACGGCGGAATACTCTAGATACGGACCGGAATCGCCTTCAAACGAGATAGATCTGTCGGCATCGAAAATAATATCGCTCGATATCGCCTGTCGGAGAATCGAATATTTTATCGCCGCCACAGCGACCGTTTCCGCGATACTTTTCGCTTCATTCTCGGAAAATCCTCTCTCGGCGATTTTGGCTTCGACCATTTTTTCCATATCGGTAATTAGGGATTCGCCTGTGATGATGTTGCCCGCGCGCGACGACATTTTGCCGGAAGCAAAACGCATCATGCCGTGAGAAATGTGTTCGGTTTTTTTTCTGATTTCGGGAAAAATGATTTCAATTGCTTTCAAAACAACTTTGAAATATTCATCTTGCTCGTTTGCCGTGACGGTAATCGAAAGATCGGGGTGTATTTTTTTGAATTTCTTTTCGATAAGACCGAGTTCTTTCGTTTCGTACGTCGGCAGTCCTTGCGAAGTGATAAAAACACGGGTGTGAAGTTTCGGATCGTATTTTTCGGCGTGAAAAACGACTGCGTTCTCGCTTTTTTCGAACACGCCTTTCTTCAAAAACTCGTCGACGATTGCAACACCGGCTTTTACGGATTCGCTTTCGTAAAAATAATAATCGAATTTCGTCCCGAGAATTTTATAGATTTCCTCAAAGGCTTCGAGAGTGATTTTTCTTCCCCAGTCGTAGACTTGGTTCGTTTCCTTATCGCTTCGGTCGTAAACTTTTTTGTTCATATCGTCAATCCACTTTCTCGCCTCAGGGTCTTTCTCATACGCGTCGCTTCCTTTCGCATAACAATCGCCAATATATTGGGCAAGAACCGACGCCGGAGCGGACATGTCTTTCGGCATGCCCGCCTGATGCATTCCGTAGATTGCCTTTGCGACATGAAGTCCGACGTCGCCCTGATAACACATCTTTTTGACGTCAGCGCCGGAATTTTCGTAGAGGCACGCTATCGATTCGCCTATAGCATTGCTCATTAAATGACCGATATGAAAAGGTTTGAATGGATTCGGGTCGGTGTATTCTATGAGGACTTTCTCGCCTTTGAGAGATTTGTTTTGACCAAATTTTTCTTTCTGTCTGATCACTGTTGCAATATTTTCTGCGAAAAATTTCCTCGAAAGGAAAAAGTTTATGAAGCCGGGACCGGCGACTTCGACTTTTTCCAAGAAGTCCGGTTTATTCTCGATGATTTGCGCGCGAATTTGCTCCGCAAATTCGCGCGGGTTTCTCTTTACCTTCTTCGCGGCGTTCATCGCGACATTCGTGGCGAAATCACCGTGTAAAATGTCGGCAGGATATTCCAAAACCACCTCATCGACGGATACATTGAGATTTTTTAACGCTTTTCGTATGAGATTCTCTATTTCTTTTTTTATTTCCATAAAATTATTTTCCTGTGCTGCCGAAACCGCGTTCGCCGCGGTCAGATTTTGAAAGTTTCCCGTCTTTTATCTCCGTGAATTTCATTTCTTCGTAGCTGTGAATTATCATTTGGGCGATTTTGTGTCCCGGTTCGAAAGTATACGACTCGCTACCCAAGTTCACAACGCCGACGTGGATTTCTCCGCGATAACCCGAATCTATAACGTTGCCGTAGGTGATGATGCCATGCTTGAAAGAAAGTCCGCTTCGCTCATAGATGATACCGACGGAGCCTTTCGGTATTTCCATTTTGTAGCCGGTGTTGACCGAAGCGCGGCCCATCGGCTCTAGTACAAGTCTTTCGTTGACGTAGAGCCCGAAGCCGGCGTCGCCCGCAATATCGTATTTCGGCATCGGCACTTTGTCCGAAAGCCGGACGATTTTAAGCGTTTTGCTCATAAAAGTATTTTAACACGCCTTTAGCCAAGAATCGGGTCGAGAACTTTTTGAAGCGATTTCCGGACTTCTTCTTTCGAACCGTGGGCGTTAATGATTTTCGTGTTTTTTGGAAAAAGTCTGGCGAATTCCGCGTAACCCTCTCTTACCCGGGCGTGAAATTCAACTTTCCTTTCGTCAAAATGATTGCTCTCGCCGAAAAGATTGGCCCTGACTGTCGTTCTTTTTAGGCTTTCCTCCGGCGAAATATCAAAAAAAACGTAAAGGTCCGGCACACAACCCTTGAGAAAAGTCTTTCGTATTTCAAAAAACAAATCTTTCAAATCGGTCCCTTCTTGGCCGTATATCTGATAAGCAAATGTACAAGAATCAAATCGGTCGGAAATCACGTTGATACCTTTTTCAAGCGCCGGCCTGATTTTTTTCTCCACGTGGTCGGCACGATTGGCCCAAATAAGACCAAACTGCGTCTCGGCGCTCGCGTCTTTGGCAAGCGGAGATTTGAGCATAAGGTTTCTAATCTCTTCGCCATATTCAGAACCGCCGGGCTCTCTGGTAAAAAGCGCGAGCGGATATTTTTCTTTCAGGAACTGTATCTGTGTGCTTTTACCGGAACCTTCACCGCCGTCAATGACGATTAATTTCCCTTTTTTCATTTGCCGCGCAAAATTTTATCTATTCTCTCCGCGAGTGCTGTCATATCTTTTTCTTTTTTGCCGCGCGTTGTCTCCGCCGCCGTGCCGAGTCGAATACCTGACGGATCAACGGGTGGGCGCGTATCAAAAGGTATGGCGTTTTTGTTCACGATGATATTTTCCCGTTCAAGTCGCTCGCTCGCTTCTTTGCCGCCGTAGCCGACGGCGCCGAAAATGTCCAAAAGTATGAGATGCGAATCGGTGCCGCCGGAAACAACGCGCCAGCCGAGGCCCGAAAGCTCGTCCGCGAGCTTTCGGGCATTGAGGACGACTTGTTTGGCGTATTTCTTGAATGCCGGCGTCGAAGCTTCCCTAAGCGCCACCGCCACGGCGGCGATTTGGTTTTCGTGCGGGCCACCCTGAAGTCCGGGGAAAATTGCTTTATCTATTTTCTTGCCAAGCTCGCGGATGTCTTTCTTCGAAAAAATCAAAGCCGAGCGCGGACCTCGGAGCGTCTTGTGCGTTGTCGTCGTCACAACATCGGCATACGGAAACGGACTCGGATACGCGCCCCCGGCTACAAGTCCTGCGAGGTGTGACATATCGACCATAAGATACGCTCCACATAAGTCGGCGATTTCCCGAAACCTTTTCCAATCAATGACGCGCGGATAGGCCGTGAATCCCGCAATAATCATTTTCGGTTTTTCAAGGGCGGCTTTCTTTTTTATTTCTTCATAATCGAGAACTTCCGTCTCTTTCGAAACGCCATACGGCACTTGCGTCCAGATTTTTCCCGTCGCCGAAACTTTGTGTCCGTGGGTCAGGTGTCCGCCCTGGTCAAGCGACATGCCCATGACTTTTTCTCCCGGCGGCACAAGCGCGAGATAGACGGCAAGATTCGCCGGCGAGCCGGAAAGCGCCTGGACGTTGACGCTCCACTCGTTTTCCGAGAGACCAAAAGCGGCGAGGGCGCGACTCTTCGCGAGCGTCTCGACTTTGTCGATAATAAAATTGCCGCCGTAATATCGGGCGCCGGGATATCCTTCGGCGTATTTATTCGTGAGTATCGAGCCAAGCGCTTCCAAAACATCATCGGAAACGTAATTCTCCGACGCAATAAGGTTCACGACTTTTTTTTGTCGCTTTGCTTCCGAGTCTATGAGCTTGGCTACCTCTTTGTCTTTCATTTGTTCTATAATAGCTCAATCATATTTTAATACCATGGAAGAAAAAAAACAGAGAGAAATAATTATCATTGACGGTATCGCGCCGGAAGCGGTGGCGATGATTCAAGCGAAATATTCGAGAAGTCCGCGAAGCGCGAAAATCCATCTCGAGGAAGTCGCGAAAGTCGGACCGGAGAAATTTATGGCGAGTTATTACGTCGGTTACGGACACAAATCCATCGGCGACTGCGGCACGACGACCATATGCTCCGAAAACGTCAGCATGCTCGTCGCCAAGGCGATTCAAGATTGGCCTCTCTATAGCGGTCAGGAAGCCTCGACTCGCTACCTCGATATGGCAAACCAGCCCGTCATCGATCCGCTTGGCACAAAAGAGAGTAAGGAAATTCAGGACGAATGGATGAAATTTTACCGTCACGTTCTCGATGCTCTTGTGCCGAGTCTTAAGGCTCGCTTTCCGCTAAAAGAGGGAGAAAAAGAAACGATATACGAAAAAGCCATCAAAGCTCGCGCCTTCGACATCGCCCGTGGTTTTCTCCCCGCCGGCGCGACGACATACGTCGCGTGGCACACAAATCTCCGCCAAGCGTACGACCATATGAAAGAAATGCGTCAACATCCTCTCGAGGAAGTGCGGGGCGTGGCGAACGAGATTCTCTCGGGACTGAAAGCGAAATATCCGTCAAGCTTCGGTTATCCGGAATATCCGGCCGAAGACGAATATATCGAAAAAACCATGGCGCAGTTCGCCTATTTCGACGACGCCTCGATAAAAGATTTCTCATACGAGGTTAGACTCGACCTGGCGGGTCTTAAAAAACACCAGAAAATCATCGCCGAACGTCCGCCGAAAACGGAACTCCATCAAAGACTGCGCGAATACGGAAATATTATTTTTTCATTCCCGCTCGATTTCGGTTCATA
>CAYZCB010000003.1:0-19854 GCA_964476815.1 uncultured Candidatus Saccharibacteria bacterium | reverse complement strand
AAACGGAAGAAGAAACCGAGCTTGAAACGGATGATGAGGGACTTGGTGAAGATGATGGCGATGATGATACGGAACTAGATACAGAGGACGATGGAGACGGAGAGCTTGATGGTGAACTGGATACCGAACTCGAAACCGATGATGACGGCGATGGAGAGGAAGACGGCGAGGACGAAACGGACGAGGAGACGGAAGACGATATTGAGGATGAAGGACTCGGCGAGCTAGACGGCGAACTGGAAACCGAACTTGATACCGATGATGACGGCGAAGGTGAACTTGAAATTGACGAAGATACCGAAGATGAGACAGACGATGAGACCGATCTGGAGACCGAGCTGGAGACCGAAGACGAAACAGATGATGAAACGGATGATGATGTCCATGTGACTACGATAACTCCGGGAGCTCCGTTTCCCCCTGTGTTACCGTTTCGTCCCGACCCTCCGCCGGCGCCTCCAAAGTTTGCTCCGTTAGCGCCGGTCGCGTTTGCTCCTCCTCCTCCTCCGTTTCCGGCTGGAGTACCTCCATTTGCTCCGCCAGCATGGGTTGTTGCGCCGGTTGTTCCGTTTCCTCCGTTTGCGGTGCTTCCTGCCCCTGCTCCTCCTCCACCTCCGTTATTAGCGCCTCCAATTGCGCCGTTGCCTCCGTTATGTGATGTCCAAGAGACAGACCCGTTTCCAGTTGTGTTGGCAAGGCCTCCGGTCCCAGCCGCGCCTCCGGCATTGCCTCCTCCGCCTCCGCCGGCCGCCTGGACGATAAGAGTGTTACCTGAAGTATTGAAAAATGTAGTTCCGCCGGCGACTCCGGATGCGTTTGCGGCTCGTGTTCCGGCTACTCCTGCAAAGTATCTAAAGGCAACGTTTGGGCCGGTAGTTATGGTTATACTTGTTTGAGCCCAAGCGCCACCACCGCCACCGCCTCCGTTATTGCCTCCACCGCCTCCGCCTCCACCTCCAATAACCTGAATCGTTACGCCAGTTGCGGTTGTGCTGTTCCATGTACCGTTACCTGTAAGATTTGCTGTTGACATTAATCTTGGTCAGAGGACTTCTTTGTTAAATTACTACCTGCCGTCAAATACTTTTCTTGTTTTATCGATTTCCCATATGTTTCCCACCGTATTTTCGTTGTATATATCGAATTCGAAAAGCGCGTCTTTGACGCCTTGCCTGTTCATGTCATGACCACAGAGAATTTTTTTACACTTCGGATACCACGCCTTCAGGTCCCTTAGAACGGACTCTTTGTCGTGGTCACCATCGATAAAGACCATATCGATGGAATTATCTTCGAAGTGCTTCGCCGCTTCGACACTATTCATTTTTAATATTTCGACGTTTTTGAAACCCGACATGTTGCGTCTCAAGTCCGATTCGGCGTCGGGATTAAATTCGGGATGCTGCGAGAAATTATCGACAAGCGTGACTTTTCCGGGGCATCCGGAGGCGATGGCGTGACTGCTTTTCCCTTTCCAGCTTCCAATCTCGACAATCGACTTCATTTTTTGGGCTGTGAGATACAGCCAGATCATTTCCGATAGGAGCAAGTATCCTTCTATTCTGGGGTCTTTATAATCGCTGATTCCCCAGTTAGCCAAAGTTTTTCTCATTTCCTTAACTTTTCGCTCGGCGGGTATTATGTATTCATGCCATAGATAGTTTCCTCCGGCGTTTATTTCCTGGATAATTTGTGAAGTGGTTTTGAATTTTAACCCGTATTTGGCGATATTTCTCGAAAGCGTGTAATCGTCAATCAGGTGTTCCTTCGTAATAACCGTGTTTAGTTCTATCTGGAGGGGAAAAATATTCCCAAGCGCTTCTTCGTAGGAAATATCGAGAGGGTGCCAGAGGTCAAGGCACCAATCCGAGGCGATGGCGAACCAGTTGCAGGAACTGATGTTCCGGCCGTCGCGGATAAAATATTTATCGTATCTCCAGCGGTTGTTGGCCATGTCCGATCCGTTATGAATCACCGTGTCTTTCTTGATAAAATTTGTCACATCAAAAAAATCCGGGTGAACCAGAGCGTCCGAGTCGATGTAAATATTCCAATCGTTCCCCATCTTTTTGCCGAGCTCGTAAATTTGCAATTTTTCATAAACTGGCGGCATGTTTGGAAATTTGCGCTCGGAAATTATGTGGAAATCCGCTCCGATTTTTTCCGCGTAGCGTTTCATCAAGGGATACGTGAGCTCTGTTATTTCCGGAGCGTAATTGTCGACGTTTAAAGTGAAAATCGTTTTTTTGAGTTTTGACATTTTATTTTATATAATTCCAATTTTTTAATTTCTCCCTTATTTTTTCGGCCCTGTCTTTTTCCTGAACCGAAAAATCATAATAAAAATATTCATCCCCGCCCCTCCCTATTTCATTAAGAAGATTCACAAAAGTTTTGAATTTTATGCCATATTTGGCTATATTTCTGCTCATAACATAATCATCAATGCCGCGCCCATCGGTGTGTCCGATCATTTCTTCGCGGTGAATGCTCTTGATGTTTTTGAGCGCTTCCTTATCTGTCATATCATTAAGAGGTTCCCAGATCTCGTGGCATAAATAAGAAGAAACCGTCAGGAAAGAGGTGCTGCTTATATTTCTGCCGTCTCGTCTAAAGAAATTGTCGTAATTGAAACGGTTCCCCGCGAAATCAACGCCGAAATTTAAAACCGTGTCTTCAGAGAGAACTTCGGTTATGTCAAAAAGGTCTGGATGAACCAAACAGTCCGGATCGATATAATAGTTCCAGTCATTATCCTTTCCGAGTTCGTAAATCTGAAATTTTTCGTACATGACAGGGTAACCCGGAAACTTGCGTTCAGTGATTATCTTCAAATCTGCGTTAATCTTGTCCGCAAATCTTTTAAGAAAAGGCAGAGTAAGTTTGACTACTTCGGGAGCATAGGTATCAAAACCCAGGGTAAAAATGGTTTTTTTTAATTTCTTTTGTGGTTGGTCGGAATACATATATAAATTATTAATTAATAACCCCAGGAACTAATACGTTCCTTTATGTCTTTGATTTTTTTCTCTTTGGTAAGACCGAACTGGTGGTATATAAGCTCGTAATCCCGTAAGCCTTTCTCAACGAAGACGTCCCTCAGGGCCTTGTATTTTAGACCGTATTTGGCGATATTTCTGGAAATAAGATAATCATCAATGAGATATTCCGGCGTATAATTTATCAATTCTTCGTTGTGCCAAGGATGGAAACGGCTTAATATTTCTTTCCGATTCAGATCGGTAATGGGCTCCCACATTTCGCGGCATAGATTTGAAGCGAACATCATGCAACTTCCCGTGGACATGCGTCGCCCGTCCCGCAAAAAATAATTGTCGAGCTCGTAGTGCCCCTCGAGAGGATTGATTCCCCATGTTGAAACAGTGTCGTTTGGAATAACCTCGGTGATGTCAAAAAGTTTGGGATTAATCAAAACATCGCAATCAAGAAAAAGTCCCCAATCAATATCTTTACTTAGTTCGTAGATTTGAAATTTTTCGTAAATAACGGGATATTCCGGAAATTTCCTTTTGTTAATTTCTACAAAATCGGCTCCGATTTTTTCAGCATACATTTTCATATAGGGATACGTGAGCTTGGTTATATCGGAAGCGTAACCATCAATATTGAGGGTAAAAATCGTTTTCTTGATTTTTCGCGACATGTTATTTAAATAATATGTTTTTAATAATTTCCCCTTAATTTCCCCCATTCATACAGAGAAAAGGCAAGTTTATTTTAGTAAACCCGTTGGCTTATTGTAACATTTTTAAAATCAGACTTTACATTAGTATGGCGTCGCCCTTTCCCCATCCCAAAATCTCGTCGGCTTCTTTCCAATTTTGACAGTTTCTCTGGCTTCTGAAATCCGATTGTTTCCATCTCGCGGCGGTCAGGTTTTTCCCATGCTTAATATCCACATTCGGGAACTCCGAGCGCCATTCGTCCGATTTGAAATCATCAACTCTCTCGACTCTGTTGTGCGTCCCCGGTTCAAAACCCATTCTGCGGGTAAATCCGTTCTTTTCCACGAGAGCGATGCGTTTTTTGTAGTGTTCAATCAAAAACTTTCTGTCGGCGCAAAGCTGGCTCACTTTTTTGCAATCGTAATAAACGGCGTGACCGTCGCTTGCCCGCAGTTGCCAGCTGTTCATATTGTAATAATAGACGTCTTTTCTCGGCGGCCGGAACTGAAAATGCGACGGATGATACAAGACGTCGTGCTCGCAGAAAAAGACGACATCCGTGTTGATTTTCTCCAGGCCGGCCAATATTTGTTTAAACAGGGTGAGATATCCCCTCTCCAAAGGCAAAACGGTGTTCTCTCCGAAATCCAAGGGTTTCAAAGAGACGCTGATTATCGGCAGTCCGGATTTTTTAATCTGCTCCTGACATTGCCTCATTATTTTTTCGTCCAAAAGATTGTCCGTGAAATACACGATGCCGGCGCTTTGCTTTTGCGTTTCCTTTGGATTTTGAAGAGGCCACGCCTTCAGTTTGGCAAATTCCTCTTCGGTCCAGCCGGGAACGGGCCAAAATTTTTCCAAAAGCCACGACAATGGTCTCGTCTGTTTTGGCCAGAGATTGTCAAACCAGATTTTCTTGCTGAGAGCTTTGGCTTTGTTCGTCTGCTCGTTGGTGATGGGATAAGGAAAACCAAAATCTCCACCCTGCGTCCGAAACATATGCGCGTACCATGTCCTATGATTGATTATTACCCTGCCGCCGGAGAGCCATGTTTTGCAGGCGACTTCAATGCCCTGCGAACCCCAGGAGCCGAGGGTTTCGTCACAGATATCCAGTTCCCAATATTTCTCGCGGGTCATCATGAAACACGAACCTTGGATGGACATTGACTCGGTCAGGTCGCCGCCGTATCCGGGCCTCTTGGTGAACTGGTTGAAGTATTGAAAATGCGGTTCATTGTCAAAGCAATACGAATTGCTCTGCGGCCTTGTCTTTGGTATCCAGACGACATCCTTGACCGTGGGTTTGCCGCATTCTTTGCAAGGACCGCTCGGGCTCTGATATCTCCTGTGGCCGTCTGGACAGACCCAGTCAAAAGCGTGGAGGTTTCTCATCGTCGGCACCATGGTCACGTTGCTTCCGACTTCCTCGAAGGCCTCTATCATTTTGCGGTCAAAACCTTTGTCAAAAGCGCAGTGAGCGTCAACTTTCATCACGTATTTCGCTTTTGAAAGTTTAGAGGCCTGATTGGTCGCCGCCCTCTGCCCGATGCTTTCCGGATTGTAAATTACCCGCAGGTGCGGGTGAAGCGGCAAATCCGTCTCATAGCCGTCCAAGACCACGATGATTTCCGTCTTGGCTTCTATGTTGCTCAAAAGATCCTCGACTGTGCGTTTGAGGAATTCTTCATTGCGGGCGGGAATTAGAATCGATAGGTCCATAGACTTTTATTGCCCGTTAGCATACCACTTGCCTGCTTATTTGCACCAGAACCAGGATGCCGCAATTTCATTTGTGAGAAAAACTTCGTCTATCCCATGTGCGCGGGAATAGGTATCGACCGCTTCTATGACACCGGCATTTCTAAAATGGTAATAATCGTGACCAGCCACCAGACCTCCTTTTTTCACTCGTTTTGACCACTCCACAATATCTTCAATGACATAATCGAATTCGTGACAAGCGTCTATGTACACGAAATCCAACGACTCGAGAGGCACTTCTCTAACCACATCCGTGCTATTTCCCTTAATAAGAGTTGCGTTGAATGGCGCAAGCTTCTTCTTGGATTGCTCGTAGCTATATTCATGTGCCTTTTGACCCTTTTCTTTGCTTTTCTTATCATCCCCTTCCTGCCAAAGATCGACGCATATAAGTTCAAGCTCCGGTATTTTTTGGCACAGAAGCTCCGAGAAATGACCTTCGGCAACACCCACCTCTGCTCCTTTTTTAGCACCGAATTTCGCTAAGAGCTCAGGAATATATTCGCGCGAGAGATGCTTCAAACGAATGGGAGACCTCTGTCCGTTTTTTCTTGCGAATTCAGTATGGAGATATTTTTTCAGATCCATTTCAATTGATTATAGTCCTTACTTGCAATATTTGTCTATTATCTCTCTGACTTTCATGCGCTTACCGGTAATGTTCATCTCGCAATTCCAATTCGGAATCATAGCAAGCCAATGGAGAAATTCATCTTTCTCCACTATATATCTGTAAACGTCCTGAATTTCAAACTTTTCTCCGCGTCGGATTTTCTCTCGAAAATAGTTGATGATGGTGTGAGGATTTTTGCCCCATGTGATGTTTCCCAACCTTAAGATTGTATAGCGGGGAAACGTCTTAACCAACGCTTCCATGGTCTTTTTGTGCCGTGTATATCGGGTGTCCGTGTAGAACACTGACAGCGAACTGAAATAAACTATGCGCAGAGACCTGTCTTGCTTCAAGAGTAAATCAATTTCCCTTTGATATTCAGATTCTCTGTCTTCCTTGCTGTTGGACACACCGGAAGCAAAAAACAACAGATCTTTTCTGTCCGTAATAACGCTTGCGATGTCTCCGTTTCCTACAATCATATGTTTTATTACTTTACCCAAAACCACGACCGGCTCGCGTCCCTCACGAGTCCCGGCACTTTGGCCGGCAGACCCAAGACAAACCACGGCTTTATATTATTATCTTTTGTGTATTTTTGCGTCGCTTCAATTACATCAAAACTTCTACGATTAAAATAATCGTGTCCCGAAATTATCCCACCAGATTTAATTTTCTTACTCCATTCATTGATGTCTTCCGTTATATACGGGTCTTTGTGGTTCGCGTCAATATATACAAAATCTAACGAATTATCTTTAAATTTCTTGACGGCATTCATACTGGACTCTTTCATAATTTTATAATTCGGGAATGGGGCGAGTCTTTCTTTCGCTCGTTCATATAGCAGTTTGATGTATTGAGGAGAATAATTTATATAGGCTTCCCATGGGTCGACGCCGTATATTTTCATTTGAGGATTGGCTTCGCAGAGTTTCTTGGAGTAGTTACCCTCGGCCACGCCGACTTCCACGCCGGCCCTAAAATCCAGCTCATGAATCAGTTTCGCAAGGTCGTCTCTTCCAACATTGGGAATTTCAATAGGCACTTCTCCGCTAGGGTCTATGTTGTATTTCTTAATTATGTAATCTAACGTATTCATTCTTTACAAATTTGAAAGGTCTTTAAAATTACTCACCACCGTGGTCCACTGCGTGCATTCTTTCCAATCGTGACGATACTTGAAATGCGGCCAAACTTTTTCGTATCCGTATTTCGGCTGAATCTTCGGTCCGGTGTCGTGAATGACGATGTAATCCGCTTTGTCTTTCAGTTTCATGACCTCAAGTCCCCTCTCTTTGGACGGAGGAGTATGGTCGACGAGGACAACGCTCCAGTGCGTTTTCGTGTCTATGTCATTCCAGTTTTCTATGAAGCGAATCCTGTGATTCGCGCTCTGAAACTTTTTGGCAAATTCGTAATATTCTTTGTTGTTTTCGTAAGAAACCAATTTTCTTTTGTCCGCCGCGCATAGCCAATGAAGCAAGGGTGTGCTGAATATGCCTGAACCGAGCTCCATGACCGGCCCGTCGCTCATTTGCACTACTTTTATAAGCATCGGCACATAAGTGCTCGTCTCTTTTCTTAAAGTAAAATGTTTAAACATATAATTATATTTTTTTAAATTTACCGTATATTCTTTTGTCTTCCGGGACTACCAATATTTCTCCCTCGAGCACGAATCCCTCGCTTTCCACAAAATCCTTAAGCTCTTCCGGTGTCCATTCCTGAAAATGGTACTTGCTGGTATTATCGCCCTTCGTCGGACAAGCGATATAAATATATTTTTTTAACACTCTTCTCGCTTCCTTCAATGCCTCTCTCGGAAATTCAAAATGCTCCAACGTATCACCCATAAATGCGGAGTCAAACTCTTCGTCTTTGTAACTCAAATGATACGCATCGCCCAGGACCACATTAGCCCCTTTTCCCACAGCCAGTTTTACCGCTTCCGGCTCGTCATCAACTCCCTTTATGCCGAGAAGATGGGTTATTTTTCCGTCTCCTGCCCCGATATCCAAAACATTTTTCTCTTTTATCCAATCTTTCACCCGGTCGGCATGCCGCGTATATTTCGTGTTTTTGTCGTATTGCTCCCAGTGATAGGCACCCATCTTGTGATACTTGGTGAATTTCATTTTATTTGTAATTCTTAATCAAATCTTCCGCTCTGCCCCAAAAAGGAATATCGTACGCCTTGATCGGTCCCATCTTTTTCCTGTGATTTCTTTGTCCGTCTTCCGTGCCGTTGTCGTGATTGAATTGTATGACTGAAATCTCGGAATAAACCTCAACCGACTTCCGAAGCGTTATACCCAACCTCCTCTCAACCCTGTCTCTTCCCAATTCGCCGGTAGCTACCGGCGGCGTGCCATTCGGATATTTGGCGAAACGTTCCTCTAACGCTTCAATCATCAGTTCTCTCGGCGCGATAAGCGAGCAGTTACTCTTTCTGGCTCTCCACGAGTAAGTCGGCACGCCCCACGTGAACAAAGCAAATCTGTTTTGATTGTAGGCAAAAGTGTCTTTTTCCGGTCTGTAAAAATTAAAATGTTCCTTGGAGTAAAGAGTATCATCTTCCGCCATGGCGACATATTCCGTGGTAGCGACTTTAGCCGCTCGAAGCATCTGTCTGTATATGTTTGAAATACCTTTCTCTCCGTCGTCAATGATGTTGAGACCTAGGTCCAGCGGTTCGCGAGAAACACTCACGATTGGATAATCCCCAGCGGCTTCCAAGAGAATTTTTCTCTGATACTCCGCGAAATGTTTTGGCGTCTGACTGGCAGTCAGATATATCACGGTAAGGTCTTTCATACAAAACGCTTAATTAAATCTTCCGCGCGACCCCACGTGGGGATATCATAGGCCTGAACTATTCCCGGTCTCTTTTTGTGCCTTCTACTAACGGAGTCAAACGGTTCCATGGTAAAGAAGTCGTGATTAAATTGAATAATGGAATATGAAGAATAAAATCCGACTGATTTTCTCTGTGTTATCCCAAGTTTTCTCTCTCCCCATGTACCAAGCTCTCCGCTTATGCCCTTAAGCGGTATGCCGTCGGGATATTTCGCAAAACGTTCTTCGAGCGCTTGAACGGCTAATTCCCTGGGGGCGACCATGGCGGCGCCGACTTTGTTGTCTTTTCGGGAATAGACCGGCTTACCCCAGGTAAACAGAGACCAGCGATTTAAATTGTAAGAAAAAGTGTCCATGGGCGGTCTGAAACAATTGAAATGGTCCTTTGTATAGAGAGTATCGTCTTCAACTAGAGCGATAAAAGGAGTAGTCGCCAGCTTGGCTCCTCTCAAAAGTTGCCAGTAAACGTTTGAAGTGCTTTCCGGTTCGGTTTGTATCAAGTTGGTGCCGAAATCCATCGGCTTCCTTGAAATCGTTATGATGGGATAATCTTCAATGGCTTTCAACAAAACTTCTTTGTGGTATGCTGCCCACTTTTCCGGAACTTTGTTGTTCGTCAATAAAATTATAGTTAAGTCTTTCATATTTTTTGAAGTATTGAGACGACCGATTCCTCGGGAGGATAAAAAGGCGATGAGTCGCTATTTCTTATCTCAGTGATAAATCTATCATCTATCTCCGAAAGCAGAAAACGCGAATCCCTATTCCAAAAAAGACAATCGCCGCCTTCTTTAACAATGTTCCATTGATGTAAACCTTTGTATGACTGCCTCTCGGCTTCGTTCGGAACGTGGCGCAAGTATATCCATCCTCCCGGTTTGCACACTCTAATCATTTCAAACAGAGCGGCTTTTGGGTTTTCCGTATGGTCCAGGGCGTTGACGCAATGGACAATGTCAAAAACATTATCGTCATACGTCATCTTTTCCATATCCTGTTTTTCAATGGGAATCAATTGCTCAACTCCCCTTTCTTTCCAAATTGACGCGTATTCGTCAGCCAATAAATCGGAAGCGTGTATGTGAATATCCGCGCCGTTCCACAGATTGCCGGTGGTGGCGATCATGGCCGCTCCCAGGTCGGCTATATGGACGTCTTTTTTATCGCCGATCATCGGAGTGAAATATTTCGGAAGAAAAAAAGGACGGTTGAATTTTTCAATCTTCCATCTGAATTTACTCCGATAAAATTTAATCGCGTCGTCGACGCCTTTTTTGTTCATGATTTAAATCTTTCCACCAACCACTCCAAGTCGTGAATTCTTTTGTCCCACCTGTTGTTCAGCCAAAAATCCTTTGAGTAGTCATTGCCGGCTTTTACTTCCGCTTCATTCACCTGATGAGTTCTGCCGAATTTTCGGTGCTGATGAGCATACCAGGTTTTTTTGTTGACCATGACCTTGCCGCCCCCGAGCCAGGTCTTCAAAGCTATTTCCATCGGCTCCTGAATGAACGTGCCATATCCTTCTTCCTGAAGTCCCCCAAGCCAATCCCAGTGTTTGCGGGACATAAGCCAGCACGAGCCCTGGAAAATCATATCCTCGTCAATGAGAATGTCTTTTCTTTTTTTTGCCCGACTCGGCCACTGCTGTCCGTATATTCTGTCCGGGTCGTTGAGAATCAATTTTTCATAGTCAATCGGTTTAGGGTCGTCTTCGCATATGACCCATTTGTCCGTATCTAGTTTGTATCTTCTCGGAATGACGACCCAGTTGTCTTCAATGTCGGAAAGCAGTTTGACGTCAAAACCTTCGTCAAACATGCAATGAGCGTCGCATTTCATGATGTAGTCGCCGTGAGAAATTGCCACGCCGGAATTTACGCCGTCTCGGAGTCCTTTTTTGCTGCCGTTTTGAATAACCGTGGCCCCGGTTATTTTTTCCTGATAGCCGTCAAGTATGGCGATGATCTCTATCTCGCCTCTGGCGTTTTTCCTGATATCGTCAATTGTTTTTTGAAGATATTTGTCTTTACGGGACGGTATGATGACTGATAATTTCATATTCCAAAATATTTTTTTAGTTTCTGGTACTCGTCTTTCCAGAGGTTTAGGGAATAATCATTTCCCGCCTTGATTTCTTCTCCGGAAATTCCGTACGGCCTGCCGAATTTCCTGTGCTTGTGAGCATACCAGGTTTTCTTGTTGACCATTATCTTGCCGCCGGCGACGAAAGTCTTCATGCCTATCTCAGTGGCTTCTTGGGCAAACTTTCCGTAGCCTTTTTCTTCCAGTTCCCCGATAGCACTGTCCCACCATTTTCTGCTCATTAGCCAACATGACCCCTGAAAACTCATGGTCTCGTCGATCAGAATGTCTTTTCTTTCCTTTGTTCGTCTTATCCAATCCAGACCCGTAAGGCGTTGAGTTGATTCGTGAATGACAAGTTTATTATAGTCGTTGCCCCGGCCCTCCATGACTTCCCATTTTTCCGTGTCCAGCTTGTACAACCTGGGGATGACAACCCAATTGTCTTTTATTTCTTCCAAAAGAATCCTGTCAAACCCTTTGCCGAATTTGCAGTGTTCGTCGCATTTCATTATGTATTCCCCTTTTGAGATTTTCACGCCGGAATTGATGGCGTTCCTCATCCCCAGATTCTTTTCAAAAGGAAGAATTTTGACTCTCGGGTTTTCTCTAAGCGGCAGCTCGGGCTTGTAACCGTCAAGCACGACGATGATTTCTATTTCTTTCTCCGAGTTTTCCAGAAGCGAGTCTATAGTTTTCTGGAGCAAAGGGTCTTTGTAGCTTGGGATTATTATCGACAACATAACATAAGCAACCTACATGTGTGTCAGATATATCGTCGACGGGGTAAAGTAGATGCAATTACTACCCAAGGCCCATCCAACCGGTTGGATGACCTGGTCAGTGCCCGAGGGTTGGGTCTGAGTAAGTATCCCAGAGCCCGTGGACACATAAAGTAAACCGGTACTTCCCGGCCCGATTGTCCAATTCCAAGCATCGACCCTTAAAACGCCGTGAACAAGAACTCTTACGCTGCCTGTTCCCGTATCGATTGCCAACGCCACGCAGGGAGAAGTCGTATTTGAACTGGCGTCAGCCGTACTCAAATGTCCGTTCGCGGCCATGAAAAGAGGCGCCCCGATGCCCACAGTATTCGTATCCACGGTGGCCATTATAATCAATCCGGACGCAGTATTATCGACTGTCGGCGTATTCATGAGTCTTATGCCGGCCACATTATTTATGGGCAATTCGCCCATATCCATACGGAAACGAGAAATTTTGATGGTTCTGGTGCCCACTTTTAGGTCTCCGCATCGAAGACAGGTAAAAAGAGAAGTGGGAACGTATTTTTTCTTATCAAATCCCAAAAGAGGAATCCATTTATGTCTTTTGCATTCTGCTTTTTCTTTCATCTGATTTTATTTTATCCTTCTTTATCAATATACAATACTTCTTCGCCAGAGCTGTCATATACGGATAGACCCTTACTGTCTTCAGAGATCTTGAACGCCGTAGAATCCTTTTTAGTCGATGGACCAGGTAAAAACTTCGAATACAATGGGCCCAGAATCTTTCCCACCATGAAAGATGCGCCCCCAATCAATACTATTTTTACAAATTTCCTTCGGCCTTCATTCAATTCAGACTTCTCCATTTATTGGAATTTTAATGCGATTTTAATTCCTCTTTGGTTTTTTTCACTTCTTTTTCCACTTCGTCTTTACCTTTTTTAAATTCCCCCGTAAATCTGCCCAACCCCCTCCCCACTTCGGATAATTTGTCTCCACCGAAGAATAGAAGAAAAACCACTATCAGGATAACTGCTATTTCTGGAAGTCCTAGTCCAAACATATCTTTGTATCTGATTTTTATTAATTCGACCTTTACATTGCCATCCCTTCAATCTATTTCCTTGTTTTTCCTACTTTACCTTGTTTTTAGATCCTTTGTAGACAAAATAAAGGATTGCCGCTACGAGGACAATGATTATTATTTCTGGAATTCCTAGTCCGAACATATTATTGTTGTGTTTAATTTTTTAATAATTCAACTTCTTCAATCAGTTTCCTATTTCACCTTATTTCTGGAGTTTCTGTAGACAAAATAAAGGATTGCCGCTACGAGGACAATGATTATTATTTCTGGAATTCCTAGTCCGAACATATTATTGTTGTGTTTAATTTTTTAATAATCCGACCTTTCCATGTGAGTGATCACGCGCCTGGGCTAAACTTTTTAGCAAAAAAACATCCTGCAAGATAAAGCCCTATGAGGGGAATGAACAACGCGATCATAGCGATCACATCTGGAGTTATTATAGCAGACAAGATCAAAAAGAACATAACCGCGAATCGCCACTTTTTTATCCAAAAATCAGCATTTATGATCCCCAGAAAACTCAGTAAAATCACGAACAAAGGCAATAGAAACATCAGCCCGATACCGATCATTAGACCAGAGACATACTGGATAAACTTGTCTATTGAAAAAAACGGGACTACGCCCATGCTCGTGGCGAAAGGATAAAGGATTTTAAAGGTTTCCGGGATCAGAAAATAATAAGAAAACAGGCAACCGGCAAAAAATAAAAAAACAAAAACCGGTATAGACCACAGGACCGCTCGTTTTTCGCGCGGAAGAAGCGCGGGATGAATATACGTAATAATTTTATAAATAAGCAATGGGGTGGTAAACAAAAAACCCAACAGAAGTGACAATGATATTTGCGCCGCGAAAGCGCTTATCGGATTGGTAACGACTAGTTGCACATTTGACGGAAGAAGGTCTTGCCTGATTCTGTTAAAAACTTGAACCGAAAAAGAATTTTCGGAGAGAAGAGGCAAATATAGGCTTCTTCCGAAAAATAGAGAAAAAGAGTTTTCAGACGGAAGCGGCAAATAGAGGCTTCTTCCGAAAATCATCACATCTTTCGAGCCAAAAATAAAAAAGAAGAGAGAGAAACCAACAAAAGAATAAATCCAATAAAGAATATTATTTACAAATATTTTGAATTCCGCAAGAAAATTCATTGAAACATGTTATTATTGCCCCTCATCAAACTCAAATATCGGATCACCCGTAGTGTCATACATAATCGTCGTTGACGCGTCGACTTGTTCAAGCTTGAATTTATTATCAAAAATAACTGAATTTTCCACTATTATATTTCCCTCGCCCGGCGGCGCGTCCACGCCGCAGCTACCGCCAGAACACACCCACAGGTTTTCATTTTGCATCCTAAAGTTTCCGCCGGGCGAGGAAAGTTGAACGTCGCCGGTGGGGTCAACGTAAAATTGTGCGGGAGGAGAACTTGGTTGGCTTAGATTTAATTGAGCGTTAACATCGGACACGTTTAGCGTCGACGAAGCAAAGACACTGCCCGCTGAATTCACGGAAAATAAATTGTTACCGGCTGAATCTTGTATTTGAAAAATATTCGCTATTTGGTTAAAGAAGGCCTGCAATGAAAGCGCCGGAGTGGTTGGCGATGTTGCTTGAACAGAAACAACGGCTGTACCAAGTGGTACTGTTGTGCCAAATGTAGATTGTCCTGTTCCTCTGACAGCGCTTGAGACTTGCGCGAAAGCAGAAGAGGTGATGGACTGGCGCGGCGAGAGTGTTTCAAAGCTACTTCCATTCAATGACACCTCCACCTGAAGATAAATCGTCGAGGAACTGAAATCATAGTTGAGTGCATCCGGATAACCATTGGCCGTGTCGCCGATGTTTACATTGAAGACGCCTTGTTTGACCGTCGCGGTAGTCGCACTTGGAGCATATGATGGCCAAAGTTTTGTGCCCGAACCGATTACCGAGCTGTCCCACAAAGAAAATTTGAAATAATACGTCGTTCCCGAACCGCCCAAAAGATTTCCCGAGGCATCGGTCAACCGTCCTTGATAGCTTAGTATCGTCGGCACCCCAGCCGCGTTCGCGATAAGAGGCGAGACAAAAATTAAGAGACCTAAAAGCATCACGGAGAAAAAGCAGAGGATCTTTTCTCCATATAAATGTTTATATACAGGAGAGATGTGTGCCATTATGTTTTGTGTATACAAGATTGCATTTCTCGACAGAAATCATTGGCTATTCTAGCATACGCACGACTAAAAGTGGGAACAATCGTAAATTGAGGGGAAAACTCTAGATTTTAAACTCAACAACATCGCCGTCTTTGACCATGTATTCTTTGCCTTCCGTTCTGACGAGACCTTTTTCTCGCGCGGCGCCATACGAGCCGGATTCCAGGAGCTTATTCCACTCGATAACTTCGGCGCGGACGAATTTCTCCTTGAAATCCCCGTGGATAGCGGTACCCGCCATGGGCGCCGTCCAACCTTTTTGAATCGTCCAACCGCGAGTCTCGTCGGTGCCTGTCGTAAAATACGTGATGAGCCCGAGCATGTCGTAGCTCGCGCGAATGAGGTCATTGACGCCGTCGTCTTTGACGCCGAGGCCTTCGCGCATTTCTTTTTTCTCCGCGTCCGCCATGTCTTTGAGGTCCTGCTCAAAGCCGGCATCAACGACAACGAAAGAAAGATTTCCATCTTTGAAGAATTTCATAAGGGCCGTCCATCTCTCGTCTTTCATTTCGTCCAGATTCTTGCCGCCGGCTTTTTTATTCAAAACGTAGAGAATTTTTTTTGCCGTGATGAGGTGAAGACTTTTCAAAATGGCTCTTTCTTCTTCGTGAAGCGAAAGAGACGAAACAAGCTTACCTTCTTCCAGTGTCTTTTTTATTTTTTCCAAAAGCGCAGATTCGGCGAGCGCTTCCTTTTTTCCCGCTTTAACCTCTTTCAAAATATTGTGAGCGCGCTTCGTCACCGTCTCGAGGTCGGCAAGAATAAGTTCGAGATTTATGACTTCGATGTCTTTGACCGGATTGATTTTGTTATCCACGTGAATAATGCTTTCATCGTCAAAAATGCGCACGACTTCGGCGATGGCGTCCGTCTCGCGAATATTCGTGAGAAATTTGTTGCCGAGACCTTCGCCCACCGACGCGCCTTTGACGAGTCCTGCGATATCGACGAATTCAACCGCGGCCGGCACGGTTTTAGCCGATTTCGAAAATGCGGAAAGTTTCCAGAGTCTCTCGTCAGGCACGGCAACGACGCCGACGGACGGGTCAATCGTGGCGAAAGGATAGTTCGCCACCAAAACGCTTTTTTTTGTAAGCGCGTTGAACAAAGTGGACTTCCCCACGTTCGGCAATCCGACGATGCCGATTGAGAGTGACATAATTACTTTTTTATTTTTGTTAGATTTCCGTTCAAAAATACAGCTTCCATTCCCATAATTTCTTGTTTGTATGAAAGTTCCGAAGACACTGGATTCAAAATATAAATTGGCTTTTTCAAATAAAAAGCAACACCAATTTCTATAAGAGTATTGCCGCCGATGTATCCTTTGATTCCGCGCTTTTCATTATTGATGACAAGAATCGAATCAGCCCATTCGATTTTTTCATAATGATCTCTTATTGCACTTTCTTTAAGATTCCAAATCTTATGTCCTGCTGGAAAAGCATCAATACCGCCATTCTCTTCAATGTATTTTCCGAAATATACTTTCTTGCCACCACCAAACTCTTTAGGAACTTCGAGAGCCAACTCCGGAATTTTCACTTCATGACCGAGCTTCACTAACTCATCTCTTGCTGATTCCATTTTTTTATAAAAACCAATACTGCCGCAAATTGTGATTTTCATATTATTTTCAATTCTTTAAACCATTCATACATTACCGGCTCAAGACCGGGATTTTTATTCCAATCATCTTCGGTAATTTTTTTATTGTTATATTCTTCAGTTCTGTTTGCAAGTTTTTTTATTTGTTCTTTTGTATACCATCCAACTTTTTTTGTTTCATCTTTGCTTCGTTCAATGTCTCCAGTCGTGACAACTTTGTATATTTTCCAGTAATGCCATGTTCCACCCTCGCGTCTGCATGGATTTTCTTTTCTATTTTCTATGACGAGTTCAAGATTTTCCGCGTTTAATCCGACTTCTTCCTTTAGTTCGCGTATAGCAGAATCCTCAAATGTCTTATCACCATCAACATGACCGGCTGGAACGGCAAATCCAAACGGAAACTTTGCCCTTTCAATTAAAAGCAATTTATCATTTTTCCAAACAAACATTCCAACACTCGTGTGATCGCATTGTTTTGCCATGTTATAACTTTTTCGCCAGCTCTTGTGGCAATGTAATTATTTCTCTAAAAAGAACATGGCGACACAATTCATCATCTTTGTGAAAAGCATATATCGGTTTTTTTGAAGCCACAGCGTAACCGATTTCGAGTGTTGTACTCACACCGGCATATCCGTCTTTGTTGTACACAAAAACCACATCTGCCATTTGGATTTTATAAAAATGATCGTGGGTCAGACCAAGAGCGGTAAATTTTTTGTAATCGTCCGAGAGCTTGTCCCATTCATCCTTACCTTCATGAAGATACGGCGCATAAACAACAACACCGAGTTTTTCAAGCTCTTTTGCAAAAGTTCTTATTTCTGGCTTAAAACGACGACTGCCACAGAGCACAACTGATTTCATAATTTATTAATTCTAACGCTTATTTCCCTTTCCTGCCAAGTCTTTCGACTTTTGCGAGTAAAGATTTAATTTTTTCTGGAGTAGATTTATGCATACCGGAAAACCACGTCTTGTGAATCGGAGCAAAACCAGAAAAACGAAGAACACCGCGAACCCAGTTGTTGATATTGCCACCGAAAAGAAACCAGAGAAGAAAATAATGCTGGTCGCTATGTACGATGACGCGAGCGCTTCGGCCTTTGAGTCTTCGATACCAACCGGGAATGATTCCTTTTCTCATATTGAAAGCAAAGCCAGGCATCCAGACGCGGTCGACAAGTCCTTTCATAAGTGCCGGCATATCCGACCACCATATGGGATAAATTGAAACGAAGTGTTCGCACCATTTGACGTCTTCTTGAAATTTCGCGAGGTCCGGCTCATAGGCTTGGATGACTTTGTAACCTCTGTGGAGAATCGGGTCGAATTTCATATCGGCAATCCGCGTCACCCGCACGTCGTGTCCGGCGGAACGCGCCGCCGACGCGTACGCGTCGGCGGCGGCGGACGAAAAAGTTTCGTTGTCCGGATTTCCCACGAATATAAATATTTTTTTCATAATTTTAGTATATTTCAAGCGGAATTTTCGGAAATCTTTTCGCCACCGTGTCGACAAATTTCCAGGCGGCAAAGATTTCTTTCGAACCGACAAAGAGTTCACGACGATCGGCAATCGCCGCCTCGAGAACATGCTCATAAGCTTCACCTCCGACCGGAATCGCGAAGATTTCGCCGTTTTTGAGTCCTATGTCTATCGAAGCCTCGCGCGAGAGCATCTTTTTGCCCGACTCAAGAATGACCGGTACGCCCTTAAGTTTACCCTCCTTGAAGTACGTTTCCACGGAGAAAAAAGTTTCGGTCTTGGAATTCTTCGACACGTTTTTTTCTTGCGTGTAGCCTCCGTATTGTCCGCGGCGGATTTTTATTTTTTTCGTCTCCAAAGATTCCACGACTTTTGCCCGAGCAGTATGCCAAGCCGTAGCGGGCAAAACATTTTCGGGAATGTTTGAGCGAAGCGAGTTTTCCCGAAAATGTTTTGCCCGCGGAGGCTTTACCGCGATTGCCGAAAGCATTTGAAGAATATGGTTTTGTCCGACATCACGAAAGGCGCCGACGGCGTCGTATGATGCGCCTCGGTCTTTGACGCCGAAATCTTCGAAAATTTTCACTCGAATCGAAGCGATGGTTTTGTTCGAGATGAGATTCGCAAGTTTGTCCGACATCTCCTGGATTTCGGTCAGTGCCCGAAGAGCTTCCTTTCCCAGATAATGGTCAACGCGATAGATTTGCTTGTGCTCGAGAAAAGACAAAGCGAGGGCGTTCAATTTTTTCGCCGATTCCAAATCGAGACCGAATGGTTTTTCAACGAGAACTTTCGAGTCGCCGACATCGAGCAAGCGATTTTTTTTCATACAGCGAAGCGCCGTTTCGTAAAGCGTCGGCGCCATGGAGACATAGAAAATAAACTTCGCGTCGCCGAAACTTTTCAAAAACTTTTTAAGTTCCGGCGAACCGAGACAAGAATCAAAAAAAACCGTCTTGTAATGGACATTTTCCAAAAAATCCGTATCGTATTTTTCGCGTCCAAGAAAATCTCTGAAATCATCGTCCGACCAAGGACGTCTGGAGACAGCGACGACGGAAAAACTCTGATTCTGTCGCTTGTGCGCAAAGCTTCGACTACGCGCTCCAGAATCAGAGTTTTTCCGATGGAGCTTAGCTAGCGCAGGAAAAATCTTTCCCGTGGAAAGATCGCCTGTGGCACCCAAAATAACGAAGACTGTTTTTGTTTTTTCCCGCACCACAAGAGTATATCAAATCGTATATCCTATATAATAGCCTGACATTACCGTAATCAAAAACATATGACAAAAAAATGGCTGCTTGTTGTCGGTCTCATTCTTTTCCTTGGCGGAATAATCTCTTTCATACCGAATCCTCTTTTCGGCGCCTCTTCCGTTTTTGAACTCGTGACGCTCTCGGCAATCGTCAGCATTCTCGTCGGCGGTTATTTCATTTACGCGGCATACGAAAATCAGGAAAAACATACCAAACTGTTCAAAATCTGGGGCATTATTTTCGCCGCCATGGCAATCGTTGGATTCCTCTTTGGATACTCGCTTAATCTTGCCGACTCGTGGCTTCTTCTCGTCATCGCGATCATATTCATAATTATCTCCGAAAAAATAAAACCGGCGAAAGCGGTTGCTCCGTCAAAATAAATCGGCGAGTTTGAGAATCGAAACAAACGTGCTATAAATTCACGCACGGGGTGTAGTATAGTGGTAGTATACACGTTTCGGGT
>CAYZCB010000002.1:7587-21340 GCA_964476815.1 uncultured Candidatus Saccharibacteria bacterium | reverse complement strand
CAATAACGGGCAAGGACAGTGCGCGAAAAAGAATCAGCGGTGTCGTCTGGGGTTTTGCTCTACTCCTATCCTCCTACGTCATCCTCGACCTCATCAACCCCCAACTCGTCACGTTCAACTTGAATTTGGGCACGGCGACGGGAAACGGCAACTTGACGGCACTTCTCACCGCGCAACAAGCGGCGCAACAACAACTCGAGCTTACGGCAAACAACGCCGTCATAGCATCGCAGCAGGCTTCGCAGAACTTAGTGAGCCTGAAACAAAAACTGACAGCCGCACAAGCGACACTCGCCACAGCCCAACAAAACTACGACGCGGATACGTTGGCGGCATTGGCGGGTGGTGGTAGTAATATTACCGACGCGCAAAAAGCCGCCGACCAGGCAGCTTTGACCGCGGCGCAAAGCGCCGTGGATAGTTTGCAAGGCCAGGTAACCACGGCGCAATCGACGGCGGCACAAACGGCGGCGGCGATGACACAAGCCCAGGCGACGAGCAATATAACGAAAACAGCCAATGGGGCCTTAACGAATAATTTGGGTACCCAAACTGCCCCGGCCGACGCCATTCAATCAATAACTCAAGCACAACAGACGGCCGATGCGCTGCTTGCGAAACAAGCTGCGTCAACCAACGACCCGGCGGCAACAGCTGTAATCGGAGCGGAAAAAACCGTGACCGACTCAACGGCGGTCCAATCAATCGCTCTCATTACCGCTCTGAAAGGCTCAACATCAAACAGTACCCAATATGACCAAGTTCAGTCCGTGCAAAGCGCCCTTACCGCAATAACAAGCGCCCAAACACAAATAAACACCCTCACAGCGTCCGGGCAAACGGCCGCAGCGCAGAGCCTGCAACAAACAACAAACAACAACCTCACCGCTCTCAATAATTACGTGACAACAAACTCCGGTGCGTTCGGTGGCTGTGCGTCGGCAGCTGCTTTGTCCTATGACACTTCGACCAATAGTGTCACCTGCGTCCACTAATATGTCCCGAAGAACAATTTACATTCTCATAATCGCTCTCATAATCATCGGCCTTGGCGCGTGGTGGTTTCTCTCCCGTGAAAACTCCGCCCCAGCGACAAGTCAGCCGACCTCCACGGGTCAGAATCTTTTCCCATACGGCCAAAACGCCACCTCAACATCCGGAAACACTTCGACAAACGGAAACCAGGGAACGGTTTTTTTGAATAATAACGGTTCTTCGACAACTCCGCCCGCGCTTATTCACATCACAACGACACCGGTCTCTGGATATGTTTTTCTCCCGGAAAGTGCGAGTTCTTCGAGCGCGACCATCCGTTACGTCGATAGGGCGACGGGACGTGTGTATGATTATTCTTTCGACACAAACGTGACGACCGAGGTGACGAACACGACCGTCCCGCAAGTTTACCAAGCGTATTTTTCAAATACCGGGACACGGGTTTTCCTCCAAACCCTTGACGTAAGCGGCGATATAGAGACAATGTCCGCGGCTGTAAACGCAACGACGACCGGACCGGTTGCTTTGGGAGATGTTCGGTTCTTACCGAAAAACATTATTTCTCTTTCCCCGAACGACTTGTCGCTTTTTTACCTTATCTCGACAACAAATGGTTCCATGGGATATATAAGCGCCATTGACGGCACGAAACCGTCAGAAGTCTTTGGCTCGGCTCTCGGAGAACTTATCTCCAGGTGGCAAAGCACAAATGTAACACTCCAAACAAAGGCTTCCGCCTCGGCAGACGGTTATTTTTTCGGTCTAAACGCGAAAACGGGAGGGTTGACCACAATCGTTCACAACGTTGCCGGCTTGACCGCACTCGAAAACAATTCAGGAACATTTGTTTTTGGTTCAGCCTCTGAAAACGGCACTCTTGAGTCTTTTATTTACAACGAAAAAGAAAATTCCATGAAGACCATATCGTCTCTCGGCACACTCGCCGACAAATGCGTCTGGAGTGCAGAGAACCCCGATACCGTCTTTTGCGCGGTGCCGACGACGGTTGCCGGCACACTGCCCGACGATTGGTATCAGGGAAACATCTTTCTGCCAAGCGATAATGTTTGGACAATCAACGCCGACACCGGTGTGGCGAATGTCGTTGATTTTCTGTCGGAAAGAAACCAGAACATCGATGTGGAAAATCCCGTGCTGAGTGGTAATGAAAAATGGTTCTCGTTTATGGACAAAGAAGACCTTACTTTGTGGGCTCTGCGGATTGCTCAATAAGGGCGTTTGGGTTTTTCTTAAGCTGTCTGCGAACAAAGTATTCTTGACCAATCATAAACAGATTGCTGACCGTCCAATAGATAGCGACCACCCCCGTCGTCGAGTAAGCGATAAAGAAAATGATCACCGGCATTACATATTTCATTTGAAGAGACATGTTTCTGGCGAAACTGTCGCTCATTGATTGTTTACCGTCCTTTTTCTCCGGAGCCGGCGGAATAAGAAGTTTCGCTTGAAAATATTGCGAGAGGGCGGCAAAGAGGGCGAGAACGTAACTTTTTTTTGTCACGTCAAAAAAACCGAGAAATATCGCGCTTGTAGTGCCTGTCGGCATCGGCACAAACGGGTAAAGGATTGCCGAATCAATATGGGTGAAACCGGCAAAAAGAAAAATCCGGTATAAAGCGATAAGAATTGGTATTTGAATAATGAGAAGCAGAATACTCGAAAAAGGGTTGAGCTTATATTTTTTATACAAGGCCAAGGTTTCAAGCGATTGTCTTTGCTTGTCATCTTTGTACTTTTCTTTTATTTTTTCGGTCTCCGGAGCAATTTCGCGCATCAGGGCTTGGGTGCGAACCGATTTTTTCGCGAGAGGAAAAAGAATCAGGCGGATAACGATGGTGAAAATAATGATGATGATTCCGGCATCAAAGAAAGGCAACGCGTCAATCAAAAGCACGAAAGCGTTGTAGAGCGGATAAAAAATGAACGTGTGGTAGAAAAATGTCATTGGATTATAGTAGCACGAACGAGGCTCTCTTTGATTTCTTTTTCCAAAACATCAAACGGTGTTTTGAGGATTTCTTTTCTCGGAACAAAAACCGCGTGGACTTTCGTTTTGAAATTCTTTATTTTGGACAGAATTGAGTATATTCTTCGGCGAATTTTATTTCGGTCGACCGCGTTCTTTGCCGTTTTTTTGGAAACGGTTACCGCGAAAGCCGTCCTGTCGGTGGAGGGAAGGAAGATTATTGAAAAAGTTGGCGCGGTTCTCCGTTTTCCTTTTTCAAAAACTTCCCTGACCTCTCGAGATCTGAGCCGGTCCTTTGAAGAAAGCATTGGTATTTACGCCGAGAGGCGCTTGCGGCCCTTGTGCATGCGTCTTTTTATCATCGCTCTGCCTTTTGCCGTTTTTGTTCGTGTGTGAAAGCCGTGGGTTCGAGCTCTTTTGCGTTTGTTTGGTTTGTAGACGATTGCCATAAAATGTTTCGTTGAAAATTATTAACAACTTGTTCACATATTATTAACATGGAAGTCGATTTATAACAAGTTCTAAAATATTTTTGCGCATATATACTTACAGACACCATGATCGATTCAAAAAAACTTTGGGAAAGTGTTTTGGCGGAAATCGAACTCCAGGTTTCAAGGGCAAATTTCGCGACGTGGTTTAAAGACACTTTTATTCTCAAGGTCACGGATGGCACGGTGTATGTCGCGGTACCGAATCCTTTCGTAAAAGACTGGCTCATCAGCAAATATCACAAACTCATATTGAAAGGTCTCCGTGATTTCGGCGAGGATGTCCGGGCGCTCGAATATTTGGTCTCCCAACATCCGTCAAAAATCCACAAGGAAGAAGAAGCCCGAAAATCCGTCGCAACGGTCGTCGGTTCACTTCCTCTAAACGATCACTACATCAATCAGGACGACAATCTGAATCCCAAATATACATTCGAAACGTTTGTCGTCGGACCGTTCAACGAGCTCGCGTACGCTGCCGCGCAAGCGGTCGTCAAAAATCCCGGGCTTTCGTACAACCCCTTGTTTATTTATGGGGACACCGGCCGAGGCAAGACACACCTTATGCAAGCGGTCGGAAATTACATAAAAAAAACCGATCCGTCGAAAAAAGTTTTTTATTTGACGTCGGAAAAATTTACCGTCGATTATTTAAACTCTCTTACTGCCGGCCGCGCCAACCAATTCAAGGAAAAATACAGGAAATACGATGTTTTAATCATGGACGACGTGCAATTCTTCTCGAGTACCGAAAAAACCCAAGAGGAACTCTTCCATTTGTTCAACACCCTTCATGAAAACAACAAACAACTTATTTTTTCCTCTGACAAACACCCAAACCATATTCCGAACCTCGAAAACCGCATCCAATCGCGTTTCAAGGCCGGTATGATTGTCGATATTGCCGCTCCGGACCAAGAATCAAGAACGGCGATACTTCGAGCAAAGGCCTTGCAACAAAACCTTAATTTGTCTCTCGAAATCGTAGAATACATCGCTCAAAACATGCCAAGTAATATCCGTGAACTTGAGGGTATTTTGAATATTATTGCCATACGCACAAGTACTCATGGTGTGCCGGTCAACATTATGGACCTCAAAGAAATCATCAAAGATCACGCCAAACCGCAAAAGAATATGTCGGCAAAAGACATTGTCCGTATTGTTTCGAGTTTTTACAACATTGAGGAGCATTCCATATACGAAAAAACAAGAAAGAAGGAAGTGGTAAAGCCGCGCCAGGTGATTATGTATCTTTTGCGTGAAGACATGGGGGTAAGTTATCCGTCGATTGGGGAAAAACTGGGGGGAAGAGACCATACAACAGTGATACATTCCTGCGAGAAAATTAAAAATGACATAAAAAACAATCAGGGCCTCGTTCAAGAAATAAATCAACTTCGCTCGCTTATTGTTTGAAAAATAAAAATCAACATGAAATCAACAACTAACGAGAAAAAATATTTTAAGACAATGGTGCGCCAAAAGGTTGTAAGGTGGTTATCAACATATTCACAAGTATATTAGAATTAATAGGTATTAAATTAAAATAAGTTATATCTATATGAAGATCGAGTGTATAAAAGAAAAACTTTCGGCGGCAATTTCCAAAGCCGAAAAAATAACGAACAAAAACGGCACGCTACCAGTCCTTTCGTGTATTATGCTCGAGACCAAGAACCAAAACCTTATTATCCGATCGACAAACCTTGATTCGGCTTTTGAAATCGAAATTCCAGCCAAATCGACCATTCCTGGCAAAGTTGCTGTTCCGGGAGTAATTTTTTCTTCATTTATAAGTTCACTTAAAGAAAAGTCGGTGACACTCGAAACAAAAGACGGGAACCTACTTATTACTACAGAGCATTACCAAACAACCATCAAAGCTTTTTCTCACGAGGATTTTCCGAATATTCCCAGAATAGAGACCCAGGAACACTTTTTTGTGCCGGCAAAGGCTTTTCTTAAAGCACTCCGATGCGTTTCTTACAGCGCATCAGTGTCATCCGTAAAACCGGAGCTTGCAAGCGTCTACATCTACAGCGAAGCCGGTTTTCTTGTCTTTGTATCAACTGACTCGTTTCGACTCGCTGAGAAGCGTTTGAAGCTCAAAGAGACGAAGGATATGGAGCCCATCGTTGTGCCGATAAAAAATGTCAACGACATTGTGAAAATTTTTGACGACAGTGAAGACGATATTGTTGTCGCGTCGGAAAAAAACCAAATATCACTCAGTACCAAATCAATGTATTTCGTTTCCCGTCTCGTTGATGCGCCATTTCCCGATTATCAGGAAATTATTCCGAAAAAATTCACAACGGAAACGACACTTTTGAAACAAGATCTCGTTGATTCCTTAAAGACCCTTTCGGTTTTTTCCGATAAGTTCAATCAGGCGAATATGAAGATTGTTCCCTCAAAAAAGTCATTCGTTTTGAGTTCGAAAGCAAATGATGTTGGGGAATCGCAATCAATTATCGATGCCGCAGTGTCTGGAGAAGACATCGATATGAATTTCAACCACCGTTATATATCGGAGTGTTTACAATCGATTGACAGCGACGCACTATCTCTTTCTTTTAGTGGCGCGACGAAACCGCTCGTGGTGAGAGGTGTGTCTGATTCGAGTTTCACATACCTTGTGATGCCAATGAATAGATAAAGAATAGATAAAAACATGTTCAATATCTCGGGTTATCTCGAAAAATTCAAAAAACTCGGTGACAAGAGAGATAGAACAAGACAGTTAGTGGCTGACTCTTTTAGAGAAGAAGCCAATGTTGATATAGACTTAACATCGGTCAGTGTTTCAAACGGAGAGGTGGGCGTTTCTGTTCCGCAAGGAGCCCAGACAATCGTTTTTATGAAGAGACAAAACATCCTTGCCGCCCTCAAAAGGAAATTACCAGATGTTTTTATTGACCGGATACGTTGCCGTTGACTGATATTGTTGTCGTGGCGTCGGCCTTATCAAACACGGAATCGACAACCTCAACTTTTATCGCGTTTGCGGGGGAGAGCGAGTAAATATTTTTTATCGGGAAGCGAAAAACCGATTGGTTACCGTTTAGGGTGGCAAGGATTCCTCCATTTCCATATATAAGGATTTGTTGTATCGGATATTTTCCAAGAGCGGAAATGTTTATGGTTGCCGTGTCGTTTTGGTTGTACGGTGCTCCGTTGTTGCCATCGGTAACGATTACTGACGGGAAGTTCGTTGGAATATGAATGTCGTCGTACGCCATCGGTATTGAGGTTGTCGAGCCGTTTTCGTACCCGTTTTCGGTCGCCCAGTCGAAAACGGGTTTTTCCCAATTGTTGAATTGAGGATCGGCCGCGGGATTTGTTGGCGCCGGACCTTGAGGATCGCTCTTGTCCACCCAATACAGAATCGAATGTACGTCGGTAATGGCAATTTCTTTTTGTGTTTCCGGTGGAGTATATTGCGTTGCCAATTTTCCGGACACGGTGTCTATGGTGTATGTTTGTCCACCCTGCCAGATGCCCCGGAAAATCGGTTTTTCACCAACGAGATTTTCTGGGGCTGGTTTTATCAAACTATCAGCCGACGTGCTTGCCAAGGCATCGGTCATGAGCGTGTTCCATAGTGGCGCAATGATGAGTCCGGCAATCTTTTTGATCATGGCCGTGTCGTCATCATTGCCGCCCCAAACACCAACGACAACGTCCGGAGAATAACCTATCGTCCAGACGTCTTTGGTGTTGTTTGTTGTTCCGGTCTTTGCCGCCACACTATAGCCAGGAATGTCAAAAACGGAATGAAGTCCGTATTCGGAGGATCTCGCTTGGTCGTCGCTCAAAATATCCGAGATTGTTCTTGCGATGTTTGCCGGCATAACGGAAATGGGCGTCGGATCGCTCGCTTGTTCCAAAACGTTCCCGTTGCCGTCCGTTACTTTCAAAATCGATCGGTAAGGAACGTAATTGCCGTCGTTGGCGAAAACACCGTACGCATTGGTCATTTCAAGAAGCGACACGCCACCACCACCCAAAACAAGGGTCAAACCGTATTGGTTTGGGTCTGTACCAAGACTCGTGATACCCATTTTTTGGGCGAGTTTCAAGGAGTCTCCAAGATTAGCGAGATATGAAAGCTCTATGGACGGAATGTTTATTGAAAGAGCAAGAGCCGTGCGTAAACTTATCGGACCGCGCCAAAGTCCATCGAAATCTTGTGGCATGTAACACTCCGACGAGTCGGTTGACGACGAGAGAGGCTGACCTTCCGGCGAACAAGACGAATCGAACTCCGTTGGCAGGTCGAAAAGCACGGTCTCGGGCGTGTAGCCTTTCATAAAGGCTTCCGAATAGACTATCGGCTTGAATGTCGAGCCAGGCTGGCGATTGTCGGCGGTTGCCACATTGAAGTTGCCGTCCGTCGTTGTCGAAAAATAATCGTACGAGCCGACCATCGACAGAATGTCCCCGTTTTTCGGGTTGATGGCGATGGAGGCGGCATTACTCATGTTGAAATTAGGTCCTTGATTTTGTATGTATGTTTTTATATCTTGCTCCGATTTTTCTTGGAGTGTAAAATCAAGCGTTGTCACGACATTCAAGCCGCCATTTTCGACAGCGTCGACCCCGTATTTTTGTTCGAGATATTGAATAATGTACATAACAAAATGTGGAGCTTTAATGCTTTGTGTTGCGGCGGGGAGGAAGGCCACTTTTTCTGCAATCGCTTGCGCATATTGCGCAGCGGTAATATATCCGGCATCTTCCATTTTTTGGATCGTGAGATCCGCTCTGGCAGTCAAGGCGGTGGTATTTGGGCCGTATGGCGAGTAATACGTCGGCGCTTGGGGAATGGACGCGAGATACGCGGCTTGCGCGACATCAAGGTTTTTCGCGGAGACGCCAAAGAAAGCCTGACTGGCTTCTTCTATACCGTAAATATTTCCGCCGTACGGCACGTCATTGAGATACAACGTCAGAATATCGTCTTTGGAGAATACTTTTTCTAGTTTAATCGCCAGAATCCACTCTTTTATTTTTCTGGCTATCGTCTTATCGTTCGTCAAAAGGGTGTTTTTGATAACTTGTTGGGTAATCGTCGATCCGCCTTGGGCGAATCCACCGGAAAGTATGTCATCGAACATCGCTCGAATAATCGAAAGCACGCGAATGCCCCCGTGGTTGTAAAAACCAGCATCCTCGATGGCAACCGTGGCGTTTTTTATATTGTTAGAAATATCACTTGAGGCAACGACTGTGCGGCGGGCATTTCCGGAAACATCGTACAGAAGCACACCACCGGTTCTGTCGTATATTTTTGTCGATTGTGCCACCTCACTTTGCTGGAACAAGCTCACATCGGGAATCGAAAGAGAAGAAAACCAAAAAAAGAATCCACTGCCCATGACCAAGAGTAAGCAAACAATCGCCATAAGTACATCTCGTTTGGTGTGAGCTTTAATGTGCGCGGAAAGCGCGCGGAAAAATTCCATGTCTGACAATTATAACATCTTTACCACTCTTCCTCGTGGTCGCTGAACGTGTCATCATCATCGTCGTCATCGCCAAGAACACCCTCTTCTATCTCGTCATCGTCACTTGCGATTTTCTTTGGGTCAACGTCTTCTTCCCCCTCTTTCTCCTCAACCTCGTCGTTTTTGGCGCGCTCGTCGTCGTTTTGTATAGCTCTTTTTGGCATATTTTTAATTCATAAAATTCGTATCGACTATTTTTATCAAATTGGCGTTTTTTGAAAAGCCCCCTAAAACCCGGAGCTGTGGATAAATCAGAATCTATTTGTCGCCGCCGAAGTGAGAGCTACGGCCACTGCGTCGCATTCGTCGTCGCGTACCGCGCCGAATTTTCTGCCAATAATAATTTCCACCATTTTTCTCACTTGAGTTTTATCGCTTTTACCGTGGCCGGTGACGGCAATTTTTATTTGCCCGGGATTGTGTTCGGTTATTTTGATTTTTTTGCCGGCGATTTCCGAAAGAATGACTCCACGTGCTTCGGCGACCCCGATGGCCGTCTTTTTGTTCTTTGAAAATGCCAAACTTTCTATGCCGGCCATTTCCGGAGAAAATTCCTCAATGATTTTTTTGATTTTTTCCTGTATCAAACTCAACCGCTCCGCGTGTGCGATTTTTGGACTCGTCTCAAAACACTCCGAGTATATCAAGATCTCTTTCTTGCCTTTTTCCGCATCAATGATGGCAAGTCCGAGTCGTCCATATCCCGGGTCGATTCCTAAGATTCTCATTCCGCGTTTGTAAAAACTTCTTGTACCTCCTCGCATTCCTCGAGCTCGTTTACCAAACTCTCGAGAAGTCCCAAATCGGTGTCGGAGAGCTCGGTCGTTGTTGTCGGATCCCACTTGCCGTCTTTTTTCTCGAACGCCCATGATGCGCTGCCGATAGAAGCGAGGGAAAATCCGTTTTTCGACAAAGCGTGTTTCACTTCCTGAGCCGCCTTGTTTCTATTGTCGGTCAAAGCTTCAATAATCATCGCCACGCCGCCTGGGCCGTACGCTTCGTAGACGATTGTCTCAAGCGCCGCACCGCCGGCTTCCGTGGCTTTCTTTACCGCTCGGTCGATAACATCGTTTGTCACGTCTTCGGCTCGAGCGCGTTCGATGACGGCGCGAAGGCCTGGAGAATTTCTGTCGCCCTTGGCCAGTCGCGCTTCACTCGCAATGAGTTTTGAATACTTCGAATACACCTTTGCCTTCGCGCCGTCGGTTTTCTCTTTTTTATGTTTTATCTGCGACCATTTATTGTGTCCGGACATGGTTATTTTAGATTATAAAGCAAGTTTTGGGTTATGTTTCGAACCGATATGTTCATAAGCTTTTGCTGTAGCACTCCTGCCGCGCGGAGTGCGTTCGATGAGACCGAGTTGGATGAGGAACGGCTCGTAGACTTCTTCTATCGTGCCCTGGTCCTCGGAAAGAGCCGCCGCGAGGGTCCCGAGACCGACCGGACCACCTTTAAATTTTTCTATAATCACGGAAAGGAATTCTCTATCGCTTCGGGTGAGACCGAGGGAGTCAATGCCGAGCAGATCGAGAGTTTTTGTCACGGTTTCCTCCGAAATGACCGATTCGTCTATTTGCGCCATATCGCGGACGCGTTTTAGAAGAAAATTTGCCGTTCGGGGAGTGAATCTGGCGCGCGAAGCAATCGAGGCGGCGGCTTTTTTGGGCATAGAAACGCCGAGAATCTTTGCCGAGCGGTTCAAAATCTTTTCTATTTCGTCTTGCGTGTAATATTCGAGCCGGAAGGTACCGCCGGAGAATCGGGAACGGAGCGGCGCGGACAAAAGTCCGATGCGCGTCGTCGCGGCGATGAGAGTGAACGCCGGGAGTTCAAGTTGGATGGTACGCGCCGAAGGGCCTTTACCAATAATAATGTCGAGCGAACGCATTTCCATCGCCGGATAGAGCACTTCTTCTATCGTTTTGTTCAGACGGTGGATTTCGTCGATGAAAAGTATGTCACCAGGCGAAAGATTTGTGAGAATCGCCGCAAGGTCACCGACTTTTTCGATTGCCGGACCGGAAGTCGATTTCATTTGAGCGCCGGTTTCTTTGGCGATGAGGTGGGCGAGTGTCGTTTTACCCAAGCCCGGCGGTCCGTAGAAGAGAAGATGTTCCGGCGTATGCTTTCTGCCTTTGGCGGCGGCAAGAAGAATTTTCAAATTTTCCTTTATGTGATTTTGACCGATGTATTCGTCCCACGAAACCGGTCGGAGCGCGGAGTCCAAAGAAACGTCATTTTTACCAAAAACGGCTTCAGTTGGCTCTTTTTTCTCGTTATTAGGCTCTTTATTATAAATATTACTTGACATATAGTCTACACTATGCTAAGCTGTTCAGGAAAGACGGTTTTGGTATACAATATCTTTTCTTTCCAGGTCATAAATCTCTAAGCGATTAAGCGCAAGCTTACTAGCGATGCTTCGCAGGACGCCCTGGTTTTTGTCTTCGGACAAATTACTGGGGTTATCCTTTGATTGTTGCTTAACTTCTACCGTCCCGGTTTAAGTATCGTTTAGAGATTTATGTTCTGGAGTGTGCCTCACTCCAAATGCTACTCTCGGGATTTTTTTTGTCTACACGCCTTCCTCAAGGTCAATCACACGTCTCAATTCGTCAAGTGAGGTGACACCTCTTAAAACTTTTATCACACCGTCTTGTCGCATATCGAGAATCCCTTGATCCATCGTCGCCTCGCGTATTTCTCGGCTGCTCGGATTGCTAATTAAAATTTTCTCCAACGCCTCGTCGGTAAGTATCGCTTCGTAGAGTCCGGTGCGGCCTTTGTAGCCAAGGTTGTTGCATTTTTCGCAACCAACCGCCTGATACATCGTGTTTAAATCAAGACCCTCGACCAATGCGCGGTCTTTTACGCTTGCAATGACGGCATCGACGGTTTTCTTCGCGTCGCCCTCCACGGCGATTTTTTTCTTACAATTTTGACAGAGTTTTCGCACGAGACGCTGGGCAAGCGAGACGTTTATCGCCGAAGTCAGGACTTTTGGATTGACGCCGAGATCGATAAGTCGGGGATACGTACCGGCAGCGTCGTTTGTGTGAAGTGTCGAGAAGACCAAGTGGCCGGTGAGTGATGAATTCACGGCGATTTCCGCGGTTTCCTCGTCGCGGATTTCGCCGACCATGATGACGTCGGGGTCTTGTCGCAAAGCCGAACGAAGCCCCGAGGCAAAGGTGTAATCGTTTTCGCCCATATCCTCGTTTTCTTTTGTATGCGGTCGCGCGGCGTGAACTTGAGTCTGAACAATGCCTTTCAGGTGATATTCGATCGGGTCTTCGATAGTGATAATTTTTATTTCCGGAGAATAAATTTTTCGCAAAAACGCGTATAGAGTCGTGGTTTTTCCGGAGCCGGTCGGACCGGTCGTGAGAATCATGCCGTTCGGACGGTCAATTTCTTTGAGAAGAATGTTGAGAAGTTTTTCGGGAATTCCAAGGGCGTCAAGCGGCACCTGTATTGATTTGGGGTTGAGGATACGCATGACGATAGACTCGTCGTAAGCCCCGGGCAGAATCGACGTGCGGATTTCTATTTCGTCTCCTCCAATTTTGACGCTGAAACGACCGTCTTGGGCTTCGTTTCTGACGTTTAATTTCATGCCGGAGAGAAGTTTGATACGCGAAAGAAGAAGACCGAACGTCTCTTTGTCCAAATCCAAGATATCGGTAAGCACGCCGTCGAGGCGATAGCGCAAACGCACAGCCACCTCTTCCGGTTCGATGTGAACGTCGGAAGCATCGATTGAAAGCGCTCCAGAAAGGATGATTTCCAAAATTTTCGAAATACGAAAACCTTTTTTCAATTTGACGATGTCCGCGACGAAATTTTTTATGTCGCCGACGGACTTGATTTCCGATACGAATTGCTCGATGTCGCTCGTCGAAATATCGAGAACGCCGGCACTCGTTTCCTTTGAGAAAGAGAGGTCGACATATCGTGCCCAGATTTTTTGCAAACTTTTCGGCGAGACAACGACGAGGCTTACGGTGTAGCCTTTGGTGTCGAGTCCGGCGGATATGGCTTTTATTTTTTCATTTTCCGGAGAAAGGACGGCGATTTTCACCCGCTTGCCGATTTGATTGAAAGGCGCGACGTTGGCATCGCGTGCGACCGATTCGGGGATGAGGCGAAGAGAATCCATATCGACGGGGAACATTGAAAGGTCCGCGTATTCGAGTCCATAGCGCTGTGCCACGATATGCGCGAGGTCCTCTTCCTCCTTTTCTTTTAGTTCACCGAGCTTTCTGTTTTGTTTGTCTTCGTCAAATTGAACAACCATGAAGAAATTGTATCGTGTTTAGGCCGCGCCGCATACCCCTATTGACAATATATTTCTATTTGATATAATGCGACAGGTAGAGTAATTTTCACAACGAATAGAAATCTCAAAATTCAGCAAAGGTTAAAAATGAAAACGATCGGTTTGTTCTTCGTAATGTCAGTCGCAATGATGTCCACGTTCGGGTGCACAATATTGTTTCCGCCGCTAACAATCCACCAGGCTCTCAACGCGCCCCTTGGCGACACCCTCAATGTCGTCAATTCCTATGACTACCCTGTAACCATAAAGGCCTGGAATATGCCGGTAGAGATACTCGCTCCAAAGGGGGACCCGTACGGCCGAAACAGCCATACGTTTACCTTCGACAATCAGCTCGGTGGAGAGGTTGTTGAGCTCACCGCTTTCGGCCAAGGCGGAACCGACACGTTCACGGTGAATGTGACCCTTCAGCAAAACGGAAGCC
>CAYZCB010000002.1:0-7487 GCA_964476815.1 uncultured Candidatus Saccharibacteria bacterium | reverse complement strand
CAAGGCGGAACCGACACGTTCACGGTGAATGTGACCCTTCAGCAAAACGGAAGCCAAAGCAATGGTCAATACTTCCATTCGAACGGTCCGTGGCGCCCAAATCTGCGCTGATATCGAATAATCAATGGCCCCGAGCGTTTTAGACGCTCGGGGCCATTTTGTTTCCATTCTGCTAAAATGTATATATGGTTTCTCATTCTCTTTCAGAAACAAAAAATATCGCCAGTGATTTTGCCAAAGATTTAATATCTCGCGGTAGAAACAAAAAGGCGACGGTTGTCGGCCTTTACGGCGACCTTGGTTCGGGCAAGACAGCTTTCACTCAAGCGACAGCAAAATTTTTTGGTATTAAAGAAGTCACGAGTCCGACGTTTATCATCGAGAAAATATACAAAACAAACAGCGATATTTTCAAAACATTTGTCCATGTCGACGCTTACCGGCTCGACAATGCGGAAGATTTGCGAAAGCTCGGCTTCGAAGAAATTTTAAACGACCCGGAAGCTCTTGTTTTTGTCGAGTGGCCGGAACGCGTGTCGGAAATCCTGTCCGACCACATTCGCCTCATGTGCGAATTCGTTTCGGAAAAAGAACGCAACTATGAAATCATTTTCTAAAAGATTAATCCTCCTCGATTCGCACGCGATTTTACATCGCGCCTATCACGCCCTGCCTGATTTTTCAACGGCGGCCGGCGTGCCGACGGGAGCTTTATACGGACTCTCGCTCATGCTTTTGCGGATTATTGAGGATTTCAAGCCGGACTACATTGTCGCGGCATATGATTTGCCCAAGCCGACATATCGACACGAAGCGTTTAAAGATTACAAGGCGGGCAGAGCGAAGACGGACGAAGCTCTGATAGAACAAATAAAAAGTTCTCGGAAAATTTTCGAAGCGTTTAACATCTCAATATATGACAAAGAAGGTTTCGAAGCGGATGATGTTATCGGAACGATTGTCGAAGATACGAAGAAAGAAAAAAATCTCGAAGTTATAATCGCGTCCGGCGATATGGACACGCTTCAGCTCGTCAGTGGAGAGAAAGTGAAAGTGTTCACGCTCAAAAAAGGCATCAAAGACACGATTTTGTACGACGAAAAAGCCGTCGAGAAGAGGTTTGGCTTTGGGCCAAAACTCATAACCGATTACAAGGGTTTGAGGGGAGATCCGTCGGACAACATTCCTGGGATAAGGGGGATCGGAGAAAAAACGGCGACGGCTCTCATTTCGAATTTCGGCGCAATAGAAAAAATATATGCGGAACTCAAAAAAGGTGACGAGAAATTTTTGAAAGCGAAGATCACACCGAGGATCGTCGAGCTTCTGAGAACCGGTGAGGAAGACGCCGAGTTTTCCAAAATGCTCGCGACAATCCGCGTCGACGCGCCGATTGATTTTGTCTTGCCAAAGAAGACGTTTGCGGAAAGTATAGACTTCAAAAAAATTGACACGCTTTTTTCCGAGTTGGAGTTTCGGACACTTGCACCGAGATTGAAAAATATTTTAGGAAAAAGCACGGCGAAAGCAGAATCTGAAATCGAGGACCGAACCCGCAGCGAAGGAACTTCTGGGTATTCTGTTGCTTGTGCGCTTCGCTCCGACTTACGCGCTCCAGAATACCCCGAAGTTCCTGCGCGTGAGGGCGCTTGCGTTTCGCAGATTTCAGATTCTGCTTTCGCCGTGCCAGACCAGGAAAAATTCAAAGAAGCCCAAGTGATGCTTTGGCTTCTCAACTCAAACCTAAGCGACCCGAAGATCGAGGATATTTTTGCTCACACGAAGACTGAAGATTTCACTGAAGCGTACGATAAACTCTCAAGAGAAATTGTGGATAAGAAACTTTCCATCGTGTACGAAGAAATTGAAAAACCAATTATCCCCATCGTCGAAAAGATGAAAATCGACGGCGTGAAAGTCAACACCGGACTTCTCAAAAAACTTTCTGTTGAGTATGGTGCGGAGACGAAGGAACTCGAGAAAAAAATCTGGTCCGCCGCAGGCAAGGAATTCAACGTCAACTCGCCGAAACAGCTCGGGGAAATCCTTTTTACGACGCTTGGTTTAAAAGCCAAAAATCAAAAGAAGACAGCTTCCGGAGCTTTTTCAACAAAAGAGTCCGAGCTTGAAAAACTGCGCGACGAACATCCGATTATCGAAAATATTTTGAATTACCGTGAGCTGAAAAAACTTTTGGGAACCTATATCGAACCCATACCGCTTTTGGTCGACAAAAATTCACGACTCCATGCGACATTCATTCAGACGGGCACGACGACGGGAAGAATGTCATCGGAAAATCCAAATCTCCAGAATATTCCCAATAAAAACGAGCTGGGACAAAACATTCGCCGCGCATTTATCGCCGAAAAAGGCAACGAACTCCTGTCACTCGACTATTCGCAGATAGAATTGCGTATCGCGGCGTTTCTTTCCGGCGACAAAAAACTGATTTCCATTTTTAAAAACGGAGAAGACGTTCACACCGCCGTCGCGGCGGAAGTTTTCGGTGTGGCGCCAAAAGACGTAACGAAAGAAATGCGCCGCCGCGCCAAAGTAATCAATTTCGGCGTGATGTATGGTATGGGAGTGAACGCCTTGCGGGCAAATCTTGGAACGGACCGCACAGCAGCGCAGAAATTCCTGACGGATTACTTCGAAAAATTTTCCGGTCTCGCGGCGTATCTCGAAAAAATAAAAAAAGATGCGGGAGAGAAAGGCTATACGGAAACTCTTTTCGGTCGACGCAGATATTTTGAAGGCATCAAATCAAAAGTTTCTTTTATCCGCGCGGGAGCGGAGAGGATGGCGATAAACGCCCCGATTCAAGGTACTGAAGCGGACATAGTGAAACTCGCGATGATAAAACTCGACGAACTTATTCGCTCCGAATCGCTCGAAAACAAAGCCAGACTTATTCTTCAGGTGCACGATGAACTTGTGTATGAAATAGAAAAAGGTGTTGCGCCGAAAATTATGCCGAAAATAAAAAAGATAATGGAATCAGTTGTTTCGCCGGAAAAATCCCATGGAATCGTTTGTATCGCCGAGGCAAAAGTGGGAGAGAATTGGCAGGATATGAAGGAGTTACAATAAAAGAATGATATATCTTTTCTATGGAGCGGATGTTGAGACGTCGAGAACGAAAGCCCGAGCGCTTTTTGAGTCGCTTAAAGCGAAGAAGCCCGACGCGGCGTTTGGGGAACTTGTTGCCGAGGAATTGACCGAAGACAAAATCCGGGAACTTGTCAGCGGACAAGGGCTTTTTAGCAACAAATGCGTGATTTTTTGCGACAATATTTTTTCCGATGTTGAGGCGCGAGAAATCGCCGGGCAGTTTATAACGGAGCTCAAAGACTCCCCGAATATTTTCATTTTACTCGAGAAACAGCCGATAAAAAAGATTTTTGAAAAGCTCGAGAAAAACGCTGAAAAATCTCAGGAGTTCGAAGAAAAAAACACCGGGGCGAAAAAAGAATGGGGTGATTTTGCTTTGGCAAACGCCGTAGGAGCGAGGAACCCACTCAAGGCGTGGAAGGAATATCGTGTCCTCGTCGAGCGCGACCCGGAACTTGAAAAAATTCACGGACAGATTTTTTGGAAAGTGAAGCAAATGGTTTTGTACAAGACCCCAGTTTTTTCGACAACGGAACTTCGCGTAATGCTACGGAAGCTTGCTTTGATGTATCACGGAGCGCACCGAGGGAACGTTGATCTCGAGCTCTCCCTTGAAAAGTTTTTGCTCAAATTGTGATTCTGTGGTATTTTTGTTTTTATCCCGCCCGTAGCTCAGTCGGTAGAGCAGCTCCCTTTTAAGGAGAGGGTCGTTGGTTCGATTCCAACCGGGCGGACAAGTGCTTTACATAATTCTCGATAACTTAAGGAGTGTGTACAATGTCGGCGCGATTTTTCGGACCGCCGACGCTGTCGGTGTGGAGAAAATTTTTCTTTCGGGAACAACACCGACACCACTCGATAGATTTGGAAAACTGCGCAAAGACTTCGCCAAATCAGCACTTGGTTCCGAGACGACTATGTCTTGGGAATTTGTAAAAAATCCGACGGCGCTTGCGAAAAAGTTGCACGTCGAAGGTTTTGAAATCATCTCCGTCGAACAATCTAAAAACTCAGTCGATTACAAAAAAATCAAACCAAGGAAGAAAGTCGTGGTGATTTTTGGAAGCGAGACAAAAGGAATATCGAAAGTGCTTTTAAAACAAAGCGTTATTATTGCCGAAATACCAATGCGCGGAAAAAAGGAGTCGCTCAACGTATCCGTCGCGGCGGGAATAGTTCTTTTTCGTCTCTTTGACCGGTAAATTCTATTTGAGTCCCGGCACAATGATTGTTGTCGTCCCGGATTGATGGTTCAATGAAAGCGCCCGCGTTTTACTAGTTTTTGGTGTTTTGAACAGAAGTGTGCGCTTCGACCACCCATTTTTATCCGCTCTATGATTCCGCCGCAACCTTTTTTTCGGCATTTTTCTCCCGTGCGCTGGTAGGCCTCGTGGCGCAGCTGGAATTTTCCTTCTTTACCCAAGATGTTTCGGTAGTCCGACATCGAATCGCCGCCGAAACTCATGCCTTTTCGCAAGACATTTTTCATGGACACAAAAAGCGACCGTGCTTTTTGCGGCGAAAGACCTTTAGTCTTTTGAAGCGGATGAATGCCGGAGTGCCAAAGCATCTCGTCTGAATAAATGTTTCCGATGCCCAAAATGACGCTCGGGTCCATCAAAATCTTTTTTACCGGCCACGTCGGTTTGCTTGAGAGTATCTCGACAAATTTTCCAAGAGTCAGTTTCGGGTCGACGGCGTCCGGACCGTTTTCTTTGAGGTGTTCCGATTTCTCGATATTTTTTGTTTTCTCAATTGAAACCCGGGCGAATTTTCTCATGTCGGAAAGTGCCAGACATTTTCCGTTCGAGAGAACGAACAGAAGGTGGACAAATCTGTTGAACGGATCGTCTCGGAGCGGTCCCGCGGATTTCGCCGCCCACGTTTTTCCTTTTTTTTCGTACGCGCCATAGAGCAAGTGACCGGTCATTTTCATGTGAACGAGTATCGTCTTATCACTGGAGAGGTTTATGAGAACGTTTTTACCGATTCTTTCCGCACCAATTATTTTTTTGCCAACGACTTCACGTTTGAACTTTTTAAAATACTTCGGGTTCTTGATATTGTCTTTCCCAGCGTGGAAGGAGCTGTTGTAATCAGTCCAGACATCGCGAATCGAAAGACCTTTTGCATATTTTTTTATTCCGTTGACCGTCGTTTGGACTTCCGGTAGCTCGGGCATTTATTTTTTCAGTTTTTTAATCTCCTCTCGTGCAACACTCGCATCACTCCAAGGAATTTTCGTTCCGTTTGCTCCCATTATGTACGGGTCGGTGCCTTTGCCGGTAATAAGTACGGCGTCGCCGGAATGTGCCATAGAAATAGCCTTGTTTATAGCCATTCTACGGTCCATTATGACGATTGGCTTCGCGTCGGGAATGGCGGAAGCCATATCAGTGATAATTTTCTGCGGGTCGTCGTCGTATGGATCCTCGTTCGTCAAAATTATTTCATCGCACTCGGTCTCGGCGATTTTTGCCATTTTGTCTCTTTTCCAAACATCTCTGCCGCCGCCGGTATTTCCGAGGACGCAAATTCGTCGGTGACCTCTGAAAGCGTCATACAAAGCTTGAAGCGATTCGGGTGTATGGGCGTAATCTACGACGACGTTGAAATCCTGACCTTCTTTTATGCGTTCGACGCGGCCTTTTATTTCGGAAAATTTCTCGACGGCTTTTTTTATCGTCGTAACATCGATTCCGTATTCATTCGCGAGAGTGGCGGCGGCGAGAATATTCATAATATTGAAAACGCCGGAAAGAGGCGAGTGGATCTTTGTTCCATGAAAGGTAAAATCAAGTCCTTCGTCGCGCATTTCGTACGGTTTGACGTCGGAAAGGGAGAAAGTCCGCTTGACGGCGAAATTTTTGGCCAAAAATTTCGCCGCCTCCTTGTCATCCGCGTTTGCGACCAAAACCGTCTTTGGTTTTTTCGATTTTACCACCGCGTCCGCTATCGAAAGCTTCGCCGCGACGTATTTTTCGTACGAACCGTGTGCTTCGATGTGCTCGGGCGCGAGGTTTGTGAATATAAGCGCGTCAAAATCTATGAATTTGTGACGGAAAAGTTCGGCGCCCTGGCTTGTAACTTCCAAAATCGCATACTGACATTTCGCATCAACGGCACGGCGGAGAAATTTCTGGATGAAAAATCTTCCCGGCATAGACATTTTATAAAGATTCGGCTCGGAGACATCGCCAACCTTAAACCTGATTGTATTTGAAACGGCGGTCTTGTATCCGGCTTCTTCTAAAATGGCGTTTAAGATTTCCGTGACGGAACTTTTACCTTTTGTTCCCGTGACGGCTATGACTTTTATTTTTCGGGAAGGGAAGCGGTATATAATCGCGCCCCACATCGCTAGTTTAAAATGATATATCGGCGAAAGTGAACCGAATAATTTTTTTGGAATAATTTTTTTTGTTTTTTGGAGGGTTGTATCGAGCATATTATTTTCCCAAAATTTTCAGTGCCTTTTTGACTCGTTCGCCGGTATCGGTAATTTTGCCACCGACTTTTTCGAGAGCTTCTCGCGCCGCGTTGTGGCTAAAACCAAGGGATTTTAGGGCTTCTAGAGCGTCGGCCTCGTCGGTAGGCATTAGGCCGCCATCTTCCGCGACCAACTTGCCTTTGAGTTCCAAAATGATTTTGTCCGCGAGTTTTTTACCTATACCGGAAACGCGCGTGAGGTGCGCCGTGTCGCCGGTCGATACCGCGCGGCGAAGCGCTTGCGCCGACGAGACGTTTAAAATATTTAAAGCGCTTCTCGGGCCGACGCCGGAGACGACAGAGACCAAAAGTTCGAACAAATCCAAATCTTCCTTTGTCGGAAATCCATAGAGTGTCTGCGCGTCTTCGCGGACGGCAAAATGCGTCCACAGCGTTATGTTTTTTCCCTCGAGCGCCGTCTCGAGTGTCTTGCCCGTGACGAAGACTTTGTAGCCCAGGCCGTCGACCTCGACGACGACGGATTTGCCGCCCTTATATATGACCATACCGGAAATGTGAGAAATCATATCCAAATCATATACCATTTGCGTTTTCCCGTCCTTTTTGTTAATCTCACTTCACAATGCCCATAACAAGTTCAGCAAAAAAAGCCCTCCGCGCGTCAAAGAGAAAGCGCGTCTACAACATCCGCCATCGCGAATCTTTTGCCGATGTCACAAAGAAAATCGAGAAACTTGTCGTCGCCAAAAGCGCGAAGGAAGCCATGAAACTTCTTCCCTTGGCCTACAAAGAAATAGACAAAGCGGCAAAGACCGGTTTCATAAAGAAAAACAATGCCGCTCGCAAGAAATCCCGTCTCGCCGCTCTCATCAAGAAGATAAAATAAAAAATCCCCGAAAGGGGGATTTTTTGTAATGCGG
>CAYZCB010000001.1:19358-27092 GCA_964476815.1 uncultured Candidatus Saccharibacteria bacterium | reverse complement strand
AGCATTCTCTCATTGGAAAATTCTTTGACTTTTTCCTTCGCGTTTTTGGAAATCGTCTCCACCAAGACGGGATCGCGGACGAGAGCGATTAGGCTTTCGGCGATATTCACTTTATCGTTGTAATTGAGCAAAATACCCGTCTTTCCGGCCTCTATAAGCTCAATATTGCCCCCTACGCCCGTAGTTATAATAGGAGTACCGAGGGCCATAGTTTCAAGCAATTGATGAGAAAAGCCCTCATAGTCGGTGTTAAGGACAAACATATCGGCGGCTTTAATATACTCAAAAAGCGACGTCTGCGGAACCTTTCCCAAAAATTTGACGCTATCGGATATTCCGGCGTCTTCGACTTTCTTCTCCAGTTCGGCGCGAAGAGGTCCTTCGCCAGCGATATATAAGGTGACGTCGTGAATTTCGTTTCTGACTTCCGCGACAGCGTCGATAAGAACCGAAAATCCTTTCCACGGCACGAGTCGGCCCGCCGAAACGACGACCGTGCCGACGAGACCCAATTTGTGACGCAAAACGCTTTTGCCCACGGAAAGGCCCTTGAAATCGAAAGCATTGTATATGACGGTTATCTTTTCCGAACACACGCCCCAATTCGACACGATTTTTTTTAAATAAATGCTCGGCGTGACGATACTTTCGGCGCTGTCGGCGACGTATTTCTGTATTTTTTTCAAAAATCTCACGCGAAATGAATACGGTTTCGATATCGCGGAGAAATCGTCGAGTCGATCAAAGACGCCGAAACGTTGGGTGCTTTGTTCCCACGCGTAATCTCCCACGATCTTGAGAACGAATTTTTTGTTGCGAATTTGTGAAGCGAGAAGCGCGGGAAAACCGACCGAAACAGGATCTTGCGCGAATATAATATCGGCGTCGGCCGACGCGAAAAGCAATCTCCAGAAATAAACCGCGTGCCTGACTATTTTCGGAAATTTCAAAACATCGCCGAAATTGCACACGGAGACTTGGAATCCGTATTTCGGCAGTTCGTCGTGCAAAAGTTTCGAGTATGTGGCCGGCCCTCCCATTTGCGGCGGATATATTCCTGTGGCGATGAGAATTTTCATATGAGCGTTCTCTTAAAAACTTTCTCGTCCATGTCGGAAGCAATAAGTTTCCAATCGTATTTCTCTTTGACCATTTCAAATGCGTTATCGACGATTTCTTCGCGCAGATTCACGTCGCGCAAATAAATCAAAACCTTGAGAGCCAAATCTTTCGGTTCGGAAACGGCGCAAAAAAGTCCCGTTCTCTTGTCTTCGAGAAAATCAACGATGCCGCCGACCGGCGTAGCGACAACGGGAACACGGGCCGCCATCGCTTCGATAAAAGAATTGCCAAACCCTTCCGAAAGCGACGGTCTGACGAAAACGTCGCAAGCGCGTAAATATTTCGGCAAATCGTTTTGGGATACGAATCCCTTGAAAACCACGCGACTACCGAGACTTATTTTCTCGACGAGAGAGCGTAACTTCTCTTCTTCGTATCCCACGCCGCAAACAAGAAGCTTTACGTTCTCGGGCAAAAACAAAAGCGCTTTAACAATGTCCGACACGGCGTTTTTGACGACAAGCCGCGAAGCTGTGATAAGAAATATATCGCCGGCGAGTTTGCCGATTTCCTCTTGGGTGGCCCCGATTTCGCTCTGCGAAATCGGGGCTGAAAATCGAGCGACATCAACGCCGTTCGGCACGACAACGATGTTTTTCCCTCCCATAATACGGGCAAAATCAGCGAGATAATTTGAAATAGTCTGGATATTATCGGCTTTTGTGAAAATCTTTTTGAAAAGCGGATAAACAAATCTTACGCGCTTTTTTATGTAATCAATCGGATCACCTTCCTGAAGAGACAAAACAAACGGCACTTTTGGGTGTCGAAGCTTGAAAAAAAGCGCGGCGAAGCCGGCGTAATTCGCCATCATGCTCCAGATCGCGTCGTATTTTTTTTCTTTGTGAAGTTTCCCCGCTTTCCAAGCGCCAACGACAGTGAAAAAATATTTGCCTCTGCCGACACGATGGACGTTCACGTTTCCTATTTTTTCGTGCGCGGGCAAATCGCGGTCAAGATGGAGCGTTACCATATCAAACTGATACTCTGCGGTCGGCAATCGGTCGGTGATTTCTTTTATCGCCACTTCGGCGCCACCGACCTCGCGTGGATAATACATGAAAGAAAAAATCAGAATGCGTTTTTGTTTTTCAGCCATTGTCTTCTATAATCTCGTATTCAACCGAAACAGTACTTTCCTCTTTTTCGCCAAGGGCGACGCAGAAAAATCCGAAAACTCCGACGGCGATTACGGCGAGAAGTAAAAATCCGTACAACATATTATTCCGAATCAAGAATGTCGCGCAAAACATTTTCGGGTACTTCTTTCGTTTGATTGTTTTGCGTTGGCAAAGCCTTTGGCAAAGTGCCTGCTGGCTCGTTTGTGCGCTTCGCTCCGACTACGCTCTCGCCAGCAGGCACTTTGCCTTCGGCTTGAGAAGGGTGTTTTTTCAAAACATCCGACAGTGCGGCGCGCAGATTTTGCTTGTGTTCTTCCGTTCCGGCTTTTTTCGGCGGAAGATTCTTCGCGATATCTTTGAGATTCGAAAACCCGTCAGATGATTCGAGTGGCGGACGCGGAGTCTGTGGACGCTGCTGTGGAGGAGGATTTTGCGGCGGACGATAATTGTTTTGGACAGGTGGTCGCGGAGGCGGCGGAGTATACGGGCGAGAAGCCGCTTGAACCGCAGGCTTCGCCACGGGCATTTGCGGTTCTCGAAAAATCGCCTTCGGAGCCGAAGTCTCGGACAGTTCTCGTCCCGCAAATGCCCGTGGCTGCGCCAAATTCGGCGTGCCTGCGTCTCCTTGTCCGCTTGATTGATCTATGACGTCTTTTTCCGCCAAAGCGCGCGGTCGAGCGAATGCGGCGCGTGAGGCTTCTATTATCTTGTCGTGAAAAGAAACGGATTGCGGCGGAATCGGGGGCATCGTCGTTGCCGAAAACGGCTGGCTCGCCACGCCGTCAATCATAAGCTTGAGATAAATCTGAAAAATGCCGAGATTGACGATGTCCTCGCTCGTGAATTTTGGCGCGAATTCCTTTTCCAAAACTTCAGCATCGAAGGCTCCGACGCGGAAAACAATCATCGTGCCGACGTTGCCGAAGACGGCGGCACGGACTTCGTCTGACATTTGTTCGATGTATTGATGGGCAATCGTGAGATTGAGTTTGTATTTTCTGGCCTCGGAAAGAATATCGGCAAAGGATTCGTTGGCAAACGATTGAAACTCGTCGACGTAGAGATAAAACTGCGGCAGAAGATTGAGCTCCTTTTCGGAAATATCCGCACGCGACATCGCCGCGAGATATATTTTCGTGATGAGCATCGAACCGAGGAGGTTGGCGTTCTGTTCGCCCACCCTCCCTTTCGACAAGTTGATGATGATGATTTTCTTTTCATCCATCATTTTGCGCAAATCAAACGTGGACTTCGGCTGACCGATGATATTGCGCACCAAAGGATTTGAAATGAACTGTCCGATTTTGTTTTGAATCGCCGCGCCGGCCTCTTGCATATATCGCTCGCCATATTTGGCAAACTCGTCAACCCAAAAGGCCCTGACCGATGGGTCTTTGACGTTTGCCACGACTTTTTTCCGATAATCTTTGTCGGCAAGCATTCTGTTGACGCCGATAAGCGTCGACCCCGGATACTCGAGCAAGGCAAGCAGGATGTTATTTAAAATATATTCCATTCTCGCGCTCCACGCGTCGACCCAGATTTTTTTGAACGCCGACATGAGACCGTTGACCACCAAGTGTCTCTTGTCTTCGCCGACGTCTTCCATAACGTTGAACGAAATCGGAAAATCCGTGTCAAACGGCGCGAAATACAAAACGTCGTTCATACGTGATTCCGGCACGTATTCGAGAAGTAATTCCGCGGTCTTGCCGTGCGGGTCGACAAAAGCGATGCCGTTGCCGCCCTGAATATCCTGAATCGCCATATTTTCGAGAACCGTGGACTTGCCCATGCCCGTCTTGCCGATGACATAAGTGTGCTTGGTGCGGTCTTTGGATTTGATGCCGAAAGGAATTTTCTTGGCGCGAGAGTCGGTAAAAGCGAAATACGTGACTTTGTTTGTTTCGTCGATTGTTGCCATTTCGGTAATTATATAACATTTTCCGGGGCTATAAAAGAGAAATAAAAAGAAGGCGGGGGGAGCTATTGTACTTGAGCTCCCGCCGCCTTCTGCTCGCTTTTTAGACGAACCTCTCTCCTCCGCTATAGCCGGTATTCCTGCCGTCAGAGGCGACACAGGCGAAACTGGCCGCTAGGTCAATACCCAGGCCCGCTTGTGCTCGCGACAACCCGGTGTTTGCCGTTATCTCCCGTTCCGCTATCTCTGCCTCCGTCATGATTCTCGGAAAAAGAGCGGCGGCGTAAGACGAGCCGAGGATTTTCGCGAGCGGCGCCGGTGGCCTGTACTGTGGCTTCGAGGAAGCGTCGCTTGCGACGACTCCGGTTTGCTGTGCTTTGACGCTTTTATCGTTCGACATAAACGACTTGCTGAATTTTCGTACTTACCGAAACGTTGTGTCTCGATGTTCCGGGGGAAAATACTACTCTCCCTGCGCTCAAAGTCAAATCGGGCTTATTAACAGCTTGAGAATAAAAAACCGCCCCGATAAATCAGAGCGGTCTTGAGAAAAAGATGCTCGAGGTTTTAATTACCTCTCGCACCCGTCCAGGTCTTCTTTGGAAATATGACCGGGGCAACGGCCACAGGAGACCTAGGTAACTCCGTTACCATCCGCTCGCAGAGAGGGGTGCTTGTTTTGAGCTTTTTGATAAAGCGACGCGTTTCGAGCGACCCGATTCTCGGTCGTCCTTCGACTCGAGCCTTGGCGCACTCCTTGCACAAATCCGCAGTTTCCATGTCCTTTTCGGACTTGGAGTTATTGCACTGGGAGCATCTGCACGCTCCCGTAAGGTCGCGAGCGGTGTTTGAAGCAATCCGTATCGCCTCTTTTACACCTTTTGTTGTCATAATGTTGGAGATCATCCGAAAAAGAATATACCACAACTAATTGGTTTCCGCAAAAAGGCACTCGGGTATATGATTTAAAGGAAAACAACCAAAGGAACGCTATGCTCTTTGACCTGGAAAGAAAAACCGAAACAGTTTTTCTCCTTTTTCGGAAAGACAATCTCGTGCTAACAGTGAAACGTGGATGGTGGAGAGGTCTACCCGGAGGCATTATTTCCCAAAACGAATCCTGCATTGATTTCGCCTTGCGAGTCATGCCGGAATTCGCTTCTCTCGAAGTATTTGGCGTGTGGTCAAGAAAAATAACCGAAGATGGGAAATGGGAAAATCTACCGACACGCATTGGCGTCGTTGAATTCCCCGACGCATGCATAAAATCGCTTTACGAGGTTAAGGGAACCGAGTGGACAAACATACGCGAAGACAATCCGGAGTTTGACGTAACAATCGAAGTCACGCGGAAAATCCCACGAGTGTGGTAAAACCAAAACGGCGACATCTTTTGATGGCGCCGTTTTTATTTACAACGGTTTTTCTTCTTGTTTCCTCTTCGGCGTGATGCCGTTTGCAATCAAAATCTTTTCGAATTCGTCCCGTTCTATTGTTTCCGTTTCTATGAGACGCTCGGCGATAGCATCGAGAGCTCCTCTTTTTTCTTTCAGAACAATTTGCGCACGTTTGTGGGCGTCAGACATTATTTTTTGGACCTCGGTGTCAATAATGGCGCCGCTTTTTTCGGAATACTCATGCTCTTCCATTCCTTTACCGAAAAGTGGCCTGCCACCCAGACCTTCGAGAGCGAGAACGCCGACTTTCTCCGACATGCCGTATTTCGCCACCATATCGCGAGCGAGAGCCGTCGAGACTTGCAGGTCATTAGATGGTCCAGTCGTGACATCGCCAAAAATCATTTTCTCCGCGACATAACCGCCGAGCGAGACCGCGATATCATCAAGAAACTCTTTTTTCGATTGCAGACGTCTGTCTTCAAGCGGTAAATGAAGCGTGTAACCCGCCGCTCGACCGCGGGAAATTATTGAAATTTTGTGCACCGGGTCGGCGTGCGCGAGGACGGATGAGACCAGTGCATGGCCGGCTTCGTGATAGGCGGTTATTTTTTTCTCCGCTTTCGAAAGAATGTGGCTCTTTCTTTCCGGACCGAGCATAACTTTTTCGATGGCGCGAATGAGGTCGTATTGGGAAACTTTGTTCCTGTTTTCGCGAGCGGCAAGTATGGCGCTTTCGTTCATAAGCGAATAGAGGTCGGCGCCGGAAAATCCCGGCGTGCGTTCGGCGATGACTTTGAGATTGACGTCTTCGGCAAAGGGCTTCTTCGCGCCGTGGATTTTCAAAATTTCTTCGCGATCCGCGCGGTCGGGCAAGTCGATAACGACACGGCGGTCAAAACGTCCCGGGCGAAGAAGCGCCGGGTCGAGGACGTCGGGACGGTTCGTCGCCGCCATAACGATGACTTTTTCGTTCGGCTCGAAACCGTCCATTTCGACGAGGATTTGATTGAGTGTCTGTTCCCTTTCGTCGTTGCCGCCGCCCACGCCGGTGCCACGCACGCGACCGACGGCGTCGATTTCATCGACGAAAATAATCGCCGGCGCGGCTTGCTTCGCCATTTTGAAAAGGTCGCGCACGCGAGACGCGCCGACGCCGACAAACATTTCGACGAATTCCGAACCGCTTATCGAAAAGAAAGCGACATTGGCTTCGCCGGCAACCGCTCGAGCGAGCAAGGTTTTGCCCGTGCCCGGCGCGCCCATGAGAAGCACGCCCTTGGGAATGACCGCGCCGATTTCAAGAAATTTTTTCGGATTTTTCAAGAAATCGACGATTTCGGAAAGTTCTTGTTTGGCTTCCTTCGTTCCGGCGACGTCTTTAAACGTCACTTTTTGTTTTTTGTCGCCCGGAAAAGAAATGCGGGCTTTCGATTGGCCGAAAGAAAAGGCTTGCATGCCGGAACCTTTTGCCTGACGCATGATAAACCAAATAAATATGGCGATGAAAATGACGGGAATGAGTATCGGCAAAAGTTGCATCATCCAATATGAAAGACCGCTCTGACTTTCAACTTTGATATCCACGGCCGACAAGGCTTTCTCCGGCACGCCGTAATTGACCAAGGTTTGCGAGAGTGCCGTGTCCGCCTCTTTTTTTGAAATCGCGCCAGTGGTCGATGCCGCCGAGCTCGTCGCATACGTGATGTCCAATTCGTCGCCTTTGATGTTGATTAGGCTTACTTTACCTGCAGAAATATCGGAAGCCAACTGCGAAATCGATATGGTCGGCGTGGCGGGCGTGCTTTGGTCCGTTATGAAAGAGTAAATCGCGAGCACGGCGAAAAAAATCAAAAACGTCGCGGCTATGTTGCCGATAAACTGCCACAAGGTTTTCGGCTGTTTGCCTTTCGGCGGCTGGCGCCTGCCGCCCTGATTTTTTTCGCCGCCATTTTGCCTGGGAGGAATGATTGGGGCCATTGGTCAGGATATTATACATAAAATAAGCAAAAAGAAAAATAGATATTTTTGAGCGCGTAAGTCGGAGCAAAGCGCACAAGCGAAAAAATATCTATTTTTCTTTTTGTTATACTTTCCCTATGCCCGACATTGCCACGAACAAAAAAGCTCGCTTCAATTACGAAATCCTCGAGACACTCGAGGCCGGCATTGA
>CAYZCB010000001.1:0-19258 GCA_964476815.1 uncultured Candidatus Saccharibacteria bacterium | reverse complement strand
TGACAATCGTGCCCTTGTCAATGTATAATAAAAATGGTAGGATAAAAGTCTCGCTCGGAGTCGTCAGGGGCAAGAAGAAATTCGACAAACGGGAGTCGATAAAGAAACGCGACACCGAGCGGGACATCGGACGTTCGTTGAAAAATTAGTTATTCGAAATAGCCCCTCGCGAGAGCTCGGGGTGAAATTCGAATACAAATTTCAGGGGATGCCAGGCATCGACAGACGAATCCCCGGATATGCGCGCGATAGAGCACTCGAAACTCTTTAAACTTTGAGACATCTAAATGCAAACGCATTTTCAAAAGCTAAGTCAGTTGCGTCTCCGTATTTCGGAGCGCTCTCCTTCGCTCCTGCCTACGCTTAAACAAGTCTAGGCAGCGCTTCCCCATTTTCTTTCCGACCAAGGTGGGAATAAGCGTCATTCGTTCGGAATAGATTCGCGAATTTTCGGCGCGAAGACGAACCGCGACAAGCGGACAGAAAATCGGTGTCAAAGTATTTTGCGGCTTTCAAAGCTTCGACACTTAAACACAAGAAAATCGACACATCGCGTAGACACATATTCGGGTCTCATCTGCACGTGGGTTCAACTCCCACCATCTCCATCCGCCTTGTCGGAGTTATTACTGGAATTCTACCTCTTAACAGAGCCACAGAAAGTGACTCAGTTTTTGCTTTGCTGACAGAGTGAGAAAGGTTAGAACTTTTTCTTGAATAAATAAAAAAGCTGCGGTGATTAGTTGCAGCTTTGACATTCTGTAACCTTTAATATTAGCGCTCAACCTTTTTCAGGAAATCGTCAAAAATCTCTCGAGTGTATGAGTGAGCTGAGGCTTGAAACTTGAGACCCAGTCCCCTTTGTCTTTCCTTGGGTGCGACGGCAATAAGGGCAAGCATGCGCTTGATCAAGGCGCCGTGAATGTGTCCGTTGCGATCGATGTCTGCTCGACTGAACCTTTCACGATTTTCTTGGCAAAAGAACCGGTACGTGTGATAAGCAGCAATGACAGTTTCTTCGTCCATCCTGCCAATGCGCAAGAAAAGGTCGAAAACCTTTCCGTTGCCGTCGAGCGCAGGTTCATCTGCTAATTCGATTTCTTCCAGAGTTCTAAGGAATCTTTGGTCCATAATTACATTTATTTCTGATGTTGATTGTGCGGTTTAAAACTGCGACGAAGATGCCTCGTCCTTGTTTCTACTTATAGAATGAAAATATTCTCCAAGTAGTTACTAAACAAAAAAGAGAGCTGGTCAGGCTCTCTTAAATTTCTTTTATGACCTTTGGGCTATCTGCGGCACAGTTCCTCCGAGGCATCAGCCGCTTTCCTTAGACGTGAGTACTGCAGCAGCTTATGCTCGAACGTGGCATGCAAACCTGCCGTTGCCAGGATTTGATACAGCCGCGCCTCGACCACGAGTCGATCGTGATCGTTTAGATCGACGGCGTACTCCTGAACACTCTCCTTGGAGTGCACAGCAAACTTCTGCCATCGGGCGATTTCCTTCTGAAGATCGTCCTCCGACAGTGTGTTGAGGTGCTCGACAGAAAACCTTTTGCCAGCATCGATCTCGCGTTCGGTCAGAACACCCTTTCGGATGCTTGCCCAGAAACGGATATGGCACTTGCCAGATCTTCCCTCTTTGGGATCGAGACGAAACGCGGCTTCGACCGCCCAACACGAACCTTCCTTGTCGACGAGTCGGAGACCCGAAACATCGACGTAGAATGTCTGCTGAGCAGACTTGAACACGACAGTCTTGTCTCCGAAGAGACTGAGCATCATATCCATAACTGACGGACCTCTTTCAAGCGTGATGGGGTTACCATCAGTTATCGTTGTTTTTTCTTGTGTCATACGACACCTTTCTTTTTAACGAACCGGTACCTTAGGGGAGGAAGATACCTAACCTCCTTATCTCTTGCGAGACGACCCAATCATGCGATTGAGAGTCAATGAGATAGTAGCACACTTATACTATATTTGTCAAATTAACATCATTAACATTGTTAACTTCTATAGAGATAGGGGTCAAGATAAATAAGTTCTGACTGCTACCACTATCTCTCCACAAAAATAACGAGCGAGTCTTCGAGCGACTATATTTTTGTAGGACTCCGCGGAGGCTTTTGCGAGGCGGAGTATCACAAAATTGTAGGATGCCGCACTCTTGTGTGGCGCCACAAAATCAGAGCCACAGAAAGTGACTCGGTTTTTGCATTTCTGACAGAGTCTTAAGCGTTAGAACTTTTTATTTGTCTGGTACGATGTTGGAACCTTTTTGAGCAATTTAAGCCATTAAAACAAAAAGGGTGCCTCGCCTTAGCAAGCACCCTTGAGAGATTCGATTACCGCGTAGAACTCGCGCCACGAAGCAACACGTCTTGCGACTGTTCCAACCTCTGCATGTTGGTTATATCCCCACGAGAATAGAAATCGATATGGCACAGTATCTATGAGTGGTTCGAGCTTGTCGAAATCGTCGTCAATATAAACATCAAGTCCTGCAGTCGCTGCAATTTTATTCTTGCCGTAACCAACACCGACGAAATCAAGAGTCAGACCGTGACGAACACCCCACTCCTTAGCAATCTCAAGCTCCGTTTCTCCTCGAGAAGTAACAATGAGGATAGTGTGTCCCTCAGCAAGAAGTCGTGGGATGTACTCAAGGACTCCATCGACAGGTTCCATAAGGAAACCCATTTCTCGAGTTCCATAAATAATCTTCTGCAGGTTTCGGTACTGCTCGGCGGTTAAATGACCCTCGCCGATCACGATTTCCTTCTTGAATTTCTCTGGCGGAATATCTAAGCCGTGTAATTTCTTAGCAGCATCTGATTTGAGTTTGCCACAATCGGAGATGACTCCGTCGAAATCTAAACCAATTTTCATAAAGTTCTTCCTCTAAATTTAAGGTTCAATTTTCCTACGTGTATATAAACACAATGATGATTTAATTGAAAGCTAGGTGTGGAAACAGAAACTATTTGCTGGCGGTCTTGGATTTGAACCACGGTTAACATCATTAACATTGTTAACTTCTACATAGGTAGGGCTAAATAAAGACAGGTTCTAACTCCGACCACCAGCTCTCCACAAAAATCTAATCCCGCTTCGGCGGGATTTCGATTTTTGTAGGATGCGGAATTCCGATTCCGCGCCACCAAAAAATATGCTATGTGATATACTTAACGCAAGTGTGGAGTACAGGATTTCCACAGATTTTATTTATAATTTAATTAAAAAAATTGTATGAAGAATTCAGGTTCAGCAAAGGTGTGGTGGATTGTCATAATCATCATCGTTATTATTGGCGGTATTTGGTGGTATTCGAGCTCATCAAGCTTTAGCACTCCGACAGTGACAACGGTAACTCAAGTTCAGCCAACTACGACAACGGTCACTACGGTCTCGACAAGCACAACTCCATAAACAATAAACCAAGAAATGTTTAATAAAAATCCCGCGTCTAAAAGACGCGGGATTTTTATTTTGTAACTTAACAACAACTACTGAATCACACTTGGTTCTAATCCAGACCACCAGCTCTCCACCATAGATTTATTTCGGCACATTGCCGTAGGCTTCGTCGGCGGTGTTCGCGTCGGCGTCGGCTTTCGTCGCTTCGACAGTCCCGTCAAGATGGTTCGGCGGAGCGTAGACGGTGTAGATTTTCAGGTCGTCAGTACCAGTATTTATAAAATTATGGAGCGTACCGGGAGTCACGACCACGACGTCGCCCGCGGAAATCGGAGTCGTCTTGCCGTCGAGTACCGCTTCTCCGGTGCCGCTTAGAAAGAACAATGTCTGTTCGGTATATGTATGAGTCTCCGCGCCAACCTCGCCGCCCGGAGGGATATCCATAATGACGAGCTGACTTCTCGTGCCGGTAAAGAGAACTTTTCGATAATCGGTATTCTGCTCCGTCTCCGAAATAATGTTTGTTATATATGGCATATTGGCTTTGCTATCGTCGAGTGCTGTCGCGCTCGACTGTTTATTTTGCGAATAATAATACATTCCGACTCCGAAACCGATAAGTATCACCGCGATTACTGTAATGCAATACGAATGCTTTTTTAAGATCCTCATATCCCCTACGCCGTTTGAACGCCAGAAAGATTACAAAATAATTTTGAAGACCATAAAAATTATCAGAATAAGAAGGACAGATGTAACAAGTCCGTAGAATATATTCGAGTAGGCGCTCGCGACAGACAAGACGACCACTTGCCCAAACGTGTACGGAGGCGAGACAGGGCTTTCCGCCGATGATGGCGTAATGAAGCTTTCTCCGGTATTCGGAAGAACCGGATTATTCGTCATGTCCGAATTGATTTTGGCTATCGTCAAGGGTCCGAAGATTCCGACTGGAGAGATGCCGACGGTTTCCTGATAGGCGGAAACGGCGGCGCTCGTGAGCGTTCCGAAATATCCGTTCACGACTCCTGATGGAAGAGAAAGTAACCCTCTCTGCTCAAGGAACGTCTGAAGTTCAACGACCTCTTGACCCGTCGCGCCGATACCAAGCGAGCTTGAAAAAGCTACGGGACTGGGAGAAACGGTCGATGCCGAGGGAGCAGAATTATTCGTGGCAGGAATCGTGGCAGGAATCGTGGCAGGAATCGTGGCGTTGGAAGACACAAGGTCGGTAAATACGACGAGACGGTCGGGATAGTTGCCGTCGACTTCGTTCCACACTCCTTCACAGGTGATGAGATTTAAATGGGCAAGACCGTCGGTCGAAGTGAAAACGGTTGTGGCGTCGGAGTTGCGGTTGAAAGAAGCTATCGATTTGACAGCGAACTCAACCGTATTGTTTTCGTCGTTTATTATGTATATATCGTCGCCGATTTTGAGTTTGTCCAAATTGTAAAAAACAAAAGGTACGCCGTTTTCGATACCGTAATGTCCTCCGATGACGGCGCTTCCCACTTGGCCCGGTTGCGGACCGAGAGCGAACCACGCGACATCGACAGTGCCCGCGGGCACGTCCATCCTGCCGTCAGGAGTAATCAGGGCGTCTTCTATCGCCGAATTGACTCCAATCGCGGGAATCTGAAGCGTAATGGGAAGTCCTGAGGGTACACCTCCAGGATCCGGAAGACTTGAGTAAGCCAAATCCCCGCCCGATGCCGAACCGGTTGAGGGAAATTTGGTGGCCGAAGCCGGGAATTTCCAGCCGAACAACGAATCGGTAGCGATCGCGACGGAAGTGCTGGGACTTTGCCGAGGCAGAAAGAAAAAATAATACCCCACCGCGACAAGAACGATGAGAAAAATCGCGCCGACAAACAGTGTGATCTTTTTTGTCATTATTTTTTTTCTTTTTTAAAGAATTCGGGCATACCTTGGTCGACGACCGTTTTATTTTTTCGAAACAGAAAGAAAAAAACGATGAGGATTGCGAGAATCCCGCCTAAAATCTCCCAGACGATGATTTGTGGGCTAGGATTCGTTCCCGTATCCGGAAACGTCGGAGTCGAAGACGCTTCGGGAATGTCGACTTTGACGGTAAGGGAAACATTGTCGGATGCCTTGAGGCCGTTTGCGAAAGCCGTGACGGTGACTATATTCGTCGTCGTCTGGGTAAGGTTTGTCGTGCAGGTGTAAATCCAAACTTCACTCGGATCAAGAAGTCCGTTGCCGTTTGTGTCTCCAAGCTCGCCGGACATCGCTGGACATTTATTGTCAACGACCGTGACGTTGCTGAGCGACACAACACCCGGATTGTTGACTTTGTAGGTATATGTAATACTGCCGCCGCCCACGGGTAAGGACAGTGGGTAAGCGACTTTGGTGATATTGACGATGCTGACCAAAGGAGCCGGCTCCTTCGAACCGACAACAACGGTGGAATAGGCACTGTGCTGCGCGGTTATATTGTTCGCCGTTCCCGTGACCGTGGCGGAACTTTCCGTGGTCGTAGAAATTTTCATGGAGCACGTATATCTCCACGTTTCACTATAATCGAGTTCTTTGTTTCCGTTATCGTCGCCGGTCACGAATGTGACAGGGCTACAGTTGTCGTCGACGATACCGACATCGGTCAAAGGCACCCCGGGGAGAAAATTTTTGACCGCGTAATTATAGGTAACCTCTCCCCCGGCGGCCGGTAATGTAAGTGGGTGAGGCACAAGTGTAATACCTATCAAAGGAACGTAGAGCACACTCTGACTCGTTTGCGTTTGGGCAAAAGCGGCTTGTGCGCCAAATCCGAAAACTCCGACCGCGAACAAAATAGAAATAAAAACCAAATATTTTTTATTCATTTTCTTTGTCGGTAAACACTACTAATCGATCCGAGTAACTTTGCGTCTTCGCGTTCCAAACGCCTTCGCAAGTGATGAGATTGAGATGCGCGATGCCGTCGTTTGAATCAAATATGGTTGCAGCGTCATCGTTTTCACCAAAGGTCATGACTTTGCGCACGACGAAAAGAGTCGTTGTGCCGGTGTCGTCCTTGATGTAGATTTTGTCGCCCGCGGCAAGTTTCGACAGATTGTCGAACACGGCCGGTATGCCGTCTTTCCATCCTTCATGTCCGGCAATCACCGCGCTACCCAAATCTCCGGGCCGGGGGCCAAGCTCAAACCAACCGACATCGTTTGGGCCTTTCGGCACGGCCATGGCGCCCGTGGACGTAAGACCCACGTACTCGATAGCCGCATTGACGTCAATTTTCGGAATCGTCATGAGGACCGGAATTCCTGCCACTATCGTTGGCGGAAGAACAATACTTTGGACAGGCGGAATGAGAGCGGCAGAAATGACGATTATCGGAGCCTGACTCTTGTTCACGAAAATAACAATCATCGATGAGCATGCGACTGTCACAAAAGCCAGGATCACTAGCGACCATGATAATGAGATTTTCGAGTTCATTTATTTTTCAGACACCAACTAAACCATAAGGCTATTTGGCGTCGGCGCAGACTTGCTCGATAGACTTAGACGTTTCGTTTCCTCCAGACGATGCCACCGACGACCAAGAGGACGATAACACCCGCAAGTATGATGATATTCCACGGAGAACTCATGATAACTTGGGGGGCAAATCCCGTATTGGGAAGTCCAGGGGCGCTTCCCGTATTCGGAAGGTTCGGTACAGGAGAATTTGTCGTTACGGTCGTCGTCTGCGAAGATCCTCCGCCGCCGCTACCCAAACCGCTATTCATACTGTTGCCGACGCTTGACGGAGCAGGAGTCGTAACGGGTACGGGCGTTGATGAAGTGACGAATGACTGAATTGAACCGAGACCCGTGCCGGCCGAATTCGTCGCATAGGCGCGGAAGTAATACGTCGTGCTTGGAGAAAGGCCAGTCTGATCTTGAACAAATGAAGCGTCTCCCGTTTGTGCGCCGATTGTCGATGTCGAAACGCCAACCGTAAGTGTCGGGTCAGTGCCGAAAGCGAATCCCGATTGCGTCGCATCGCTTCCGCCGGTCGCCGTGATGGACCCATTTAGAGTAGCGGTCGTGTCAACAACCGATGAAGCGGCAGATGTGATGACGGTGGGAAGGATGACAACCGGAGCTGGAGCGGCAGACGTAACGGTGTTGCCGATAAGGGTTACTGCGGATTGGGCGAGTGCTCGACCGTGAAGAGTCGCGCCGGCCTGCATAGCTATGCTTGTTTGAGCCAATATGTTTCCGGAGAAGTCTGAACCCGGCTGAAGCGTCACCGCGCCGGTAACTTGCCAGAAGATGTTGGACGGCAATGCGCCGCCGGCGAGAATTATTTTTGTATTGGTATTTATGCCGAGAGTTCCGGTCACCTGAAAGATCCAGACATCGGAAGCGGAGCCGGTGAGCGTGATGTCTCCCGTAATTGTCACGTCGGTGCCCCACGTATATGTGCCGGGGACAAAAGTTTGTCCACTAAGCGTTCCACCGCCTACGTTAAGATTCGCGCCGACTCCCGCCGGTGTTGCCGGCGCGGACGCATTCGTATACGCAGTTCCCATATCGAGCACGGCGTTGTCTACCGAAGTCTTATTTGCTCCGGGACCGGGAAGAAGACATGTGGTATTTGTATTCCAACCACCCAGATACGTGCCATCGACATCGTATATATTACCCGTTACTTCTGTACACGAAAGCCCGGTAATGGATGAGCCTGCCGCCGGACTGACTCCGACGTTTCCTACGACGGAAGTTATTGATGGGTTGGCGTCTGTGACTGCTGTCTCCGCCAAAATCCTAAAATTGCCTGCCGTGTTGAGATTGACCGCCGCCGGTCCCGCGGCAAAGGCAAGCGTTGGTCCAGTGAGACCAAACGCCAACAATGTCGCAAGCACCATCGCCGATAAATTTCTGCTAAAAAAGTTTTTCATATATTTTATTAATTGTTAAAACCGCCTTCCAAACATAAGTGTAACATATATTTTATTGTCAAACCCCATCCAAATATAATATATAGCCCATTACCAAAACCACCCTTCAAGTATAAGCCGTTTCGGAGGCAAAACCATTACACAGACCTCTTCTTGAGGTCATTGACCTCTTTTTCCAGCTGTTCTATCTGAGCCGTGAGTTTTTCGGTCTCCTGCGTTAGTTTTGCCTCGAATTTGTTCACGTGGCCGGCGAGTTGATCTGCGACCGCCATCATTTCCGATACGTCTTCTATGGCGAGAAGAATTATCGGTTGAAAATTGGCGCTACCCTTAAAATGAATCTGTCGAGCGTTAAGTATCATCACTTTTCGTCCGATGGAAGGAAAATCGTGCGCAACTTCAAAACCCTTGAAGAAGGTGTTTTTCGGCAAAATGTTTTCAAGGAGTTTTCGCAAGTCAGGAATATTCCATTGACCATCACCAAGCTCGTAGACGAGTTTTTTCTCGGTATCTTTCGGGTCGACTTGAAATGTTTTGTAAAAAGGTTCATTAGCCGCCATCACATGCAGGTCTCTATCCAAAATGAGAACCGGTTCGCGAACGACGTCGACGACGGTCTTGATATACGTCCAGCTCTCTTCCCAAAAATGTTCGACAAATTCAGTGCTGACGGAAGCGAGAACTTGGCTACCAACTTTTTTGTTTGTTTCCATACTGATAGAGACGCTCCGGCACGGTAATTATTGCAATATAAATGAGTTACGACTCGTGCTATACTTACGGTATTCATGTACTCCTTTTCGGTCGCTGCAACACCCTTGTAATGAAGCACCTTGGCGCTTGACCGCTTGCGTATCATTATTACAGCGTCTCTGTAATATTCCCGTAATGAAAAATGCGCCCAATCGGCTTATATATGATGACTCCAAAAGAAAAAACGGAGCGACAAATCGTGCTCACAATGGCGCACCACGATTTTGAAAAAGGCCTCAATATGTATGCCTTTTTCAAAGTGCGCAATCGCGCGACAAGCGAAGATTTGGTGCAAGACACGTTTGTCAAAACATGGGGTTATCTCGCCAAAGGGGGAAAAATAGAGTTGATGAAAGCCTTCCTATACCACGTCCTCAATCACCTTATCATCGATGAATATCGAAAACACAAAATAACGTCCCTCGACACTCTTGTCGACAAAGGTTTCGAGCCGGCAGTGGAGCAGGAAGAAAATCTTTTCAACGTCCTGGACGGAAAAACGCTAGTCATTCTGATTAAACAATTGCCGGTCAAATATATTCGCGTAATGCAAATGCGCTATATTCAAAACTTAACGCTCAAAGAAATGTCTCTCATTACCGGTCAGTCCAAAAACACCATAGCCGTCCAAGTTCATCGCGGACTTGAGAAACTGAAACTATTGTACAAAGCCGATAGCGATTCGCCGACTCTCCACTAAATCTTATATACCCTGTATACTAAAAAACTGTGGTTAAAAAAAATAAGAGTCGATTTTTAAAGTATTTTTTGGGAATAATACTCGTAGGTGTCTCGCTTTTTATTTTGATGCATGTGGGCGAAGCAAATTTCGGAAGCATACATTTCACGAAAGCCGCCGGTGCGGCAGTTGCCGTTTCTCCGACGGCGCAAAAAGTCCACATACTCATCGTGCCGGGACACGAGCCCTCTGACGGCGGCACGCAGTTCGACAGTCCTTATGGCATGCTCTACGAACGCGATATGACGGTAGAGCTCGGACAAGATTTGGAAAGTTATTTGCAAAATTACGGAAAATACCAAGTCGACATCACCCGGGACACGCTGACATGGAGCCCGGTTTTCGCGAGCTATTTTCAAAACGATTGGAATGCCATAACGTCGTGGGAGCAAGCGGCGAAAGCTAACTACGCAACGGGCACGGGAGCGGAGGAACTGGACGCCGACAACACGGAAATCCACAACAACGCCACGGTGGACGTGGCACTCCGTCTCTACGGCATAGTGAAATGGTCGGACGAAAACAACGTCGACCTAATGATTCACGTTCATTTCAATAATTATCCTGGCAGTCCGGCAAAAGTCGCCGGTAAATATTCCGGAATGGTTATGTATATTCCGGCGGGAGAGTACGCAAACAGCTCCGCGACAACCCCGATTGCCAACGCGCTTTTCAAACGACTCTCCCTATACAATCCCTTGAGCAATCTTCCTGTCGAAAAGGGCGGCATCATCGCCGACCCCGAACTTATCGCCACCGGCGCGTACAACACCGCGAATATGCCGAGCATTCTCATCGAATATGAATATATTTACGAACCGCAATTGGTAAATCCGGCGACGCGTTCTCTCGCAATCAAAGACCTCGCCTACCAGACATATCTCGGCCTCGAGGATTATTTTACCCAAAACACAAACGTGTCGGTAGAAAACAATTACAATCCTTCGACGCTCTACACATGGAACGGGCTTGGGACAAACAAAAATTCAACATCGACCGACATATACGCTTTGCAGACGGCGCTCATCATGGATGGAGATTATCCGCCGGCGGGCAAAACAATGAACGCGTGTCCCCATAGCGGCACGTTTGGCGCGTGCACGGAAAGCGCACTCAAAGCTTTTCAAAATAAAAACGGAATCACCGGCGAGACGAACGTCGTCGGAGAGAAATCTTTTAAGATTCTGAATGCCATTTATTCGGGAAACGCGTCGTCTTCCTAGACGAAGCCCGGGAAAAAGTCGGTCTTGATTTTGCGGCGTGGTACACCCATATCGCGAAGGGTTTGTTTGAAATCGTTGACCATCGAAGGCGGACCGGAAATGTAAAATGTCCGTCTTTGATAATCTGGAACATCCGATGCTATCGATTCGAGATCAATCTTCCCCGCGTGAGCGAAAGCGGGCACCGGAGCGTCCTCGTCGGTAATAAAATATTTCGTCTTCAAACCGACGGCTTTTTCCGCTTGATCGAAAATGTCTTTGTAGGCGATATCGTCGACTGATTTGTTCGAATAGAGCAAAATCGCCGAACGTCTCTCGCGGTTGTCGACAAGATATTGAATCATGCTTCGAAACGGCGTGACGCCGATGCCGCCGGCGATGAAGACCATCTTTTGTTTTTTGTTTTTCGGCAGGACGAAGTCGCCGGCGAGATGCGAAGCGGAAATTGTGTCGCCTTTTTTCATTCTGGCGAGTGCCAGTTTAAATTTGCTCGGCGGCGAGTAGAATTTCACGCCCATGCGGATATATTTTTCTTTCGGCGACGAAGCGATGGTAAAGTAGCGACGATTGCCGCGAGAATCCGGCCAAAAACGTCCGAGCGTCCATTCGAGATATTGCCCAGGACGAAAAGAAATCCGCCTGTCGCTTTTGAAGACGAATTCGTAGGTGTCGTCCGAAAGTTTCTTGCGTTCAACAAGCGAGAGCATCGCGCGGCCTTTCGGACTGACAATGTAAGCAAAGAGGTTGCCGACAAGGAGTGCCTGCTCGGGCGTGAAATAAAAATAACCAAGGTGAATGTTTGGAGCGAACAAAAGTCCGATAATGGCGCCGTAGACTATTTGAAGCCACCGTGTCGGCGGAGTCGTGAGCGGCTCGGTCAACATCACGAAAGCGAAGAAGAAAAACGACGAATGAAGAAGCGTCATCCATATCGAGGACGTCGGATTTTGGGGCAAAGCTCCATACGCCACCGCTATCAAAGAAACGATGGTAAAACTCCAGAAAAGGTCGGCGCGCTTTATTTTGCGGACAACAAGAAAACCACCGATCAAAATAAACGGCAAAAACGCGACGTTCCCCGCCACCCACCACGTTGCCGGCTGACCGATGACGAAAGCCGAGAGCGCCACGGCGAAAGCCGCCGGATTAAAAATATGTTTCTTGCCTATGGCGAAAAGATATTTCGAGGCCATAGCCCACGCTGAAATAAAAGACAAGAGAAGCATACCCGAGAGATTCGGATATATGACCGGGCTGACGATAAGCGCGAGGATGAGCGCCGTGATGTACACCGATTCCGAATTGGGTACCGCGTCGAAAGCCCAAGCGAAAACTTTGTTGCTGACCCACGAAACGACGAGAATGACGAGAAGCGAGAAACCAATCGAAAGCGGACCGTACGGCAAAAGACCAAACAAACCGAAAATCATCGCCGCGGCGACGAGGACTATGAGATAGTACAACACCAAGCGATACATCGTTATTCGATTGAGAAAATTGTCTACGTATTTCATTTTGTTTTTGTGTAATGTTCAAAACCGCTCGTCATCGTTGCCACGCCGTTTTTGTCGATGCTATAACCTTCGAAACTGGGCAGTCCTTCGATAAAATTAATCCCCTCTTTTCCCATGGCGAACGCCGCCGTGGCGAATCGGTCGGCTTCATACACGTCGGGGCCGATAACCGTCAGACTGACAACGTCGTCGAGAGAAGCGGTCGGCGCGTGAGGATTGTAAATGTGAGCGCCTCGAATATACGTGCCGGATGTCGCCACGCCTTTGCCGCGAGGATATATGATTTTGACGTTCTCTTCCCTCTTGAACGGATTCCGGATACCGATACTCCATGCGGCGCCTTTGGTGTTTAATCCTCGCGTCTCGATATCGCCGCCGGCATCGACGTAAAAATGTTTGAAGCCTTTTTTGTCGAGAATCTTTGCCGCGTTTCGTATAGCCCAGCCTTTGACGATGCCCGACGGGTCGATACTGCCGCCCGGGCGGCGAATGTCGAAATATCCGCCGGTTTCTTCTTTTGTTTTTTCAGCCAAAGCGAAAATTTCTTTCATCTCGGCGCTCCAATTTCTTTCGGACAATTCGCCTCTGTTGATTTTGCTTATCTCGCTTTCCTTTTTATACGTGCTCCATCGTTCGTCGACGGAAACAAAGTAACCGAAAACTTCTTCGAGCGCGTCTTTAGTCGCGGAAAGGTCGGCAATTTCAACGACGACCGGCATGCCCATGATGATTCGTGTGTCGCGCATAGATTTTTAAGCCTTGGCTTGAGAAAGCGCCGACTGAAGCGATTGTTTGAAAGCCTGACTCGTGTCGGTCGCTCCGGAAACTCCGTCAACCGACGCGCTCTGAGCTTTGATGGCTTCTTGCGCGAGAATCGGCGTCGCCTGACCGTTGATATAACGCGATGTGCTTCGATCGCTCGGATATTGCAAAAAGTTTACGTTGGTAATCGTCCCGTTTTGGATCGTGACTTCCACTTGGACGTTTCCGTAATACGCGTCGGCGACCGCCCCAGTGTACGTGCCGTCGGTGTAGCCGGATGCGGAAACCGATTTTACCGGCGACGGGGGCGGAGCGCCTTCCGTTTTCGTTACAACCACGGGCGCGGATACGGGAGCCGTGTTCGAACTCACCGTCGTCGTGACGGCAACAGGCGTGACGCTTTCGGCGCTATTTTTGGAAAATACATATATAAGAGATGCAACGACAAGCGCCGCCGATATAATCGTCTTTTTCATATGTTCCTCTATATACACCGCCTCGAGCGGATTATTTCATTATCAAAAACGACCAACGCCGTAAGCGTAAATAACGTCGTTTGATGAGGTACCAGCAACATAGACTCGGTCGCCGGACGAAAGCAGAGTGACATCAAAACCGCTTGGCGCGATGACCATAAAAATGCCGTCATCCGCATCGTTATCGAAGTCGTCATGGGAAATGACAAACGAATCTGCCCGTGCCGATATGGAATCGACAACGCCGCGAAAAACTCCTTCGTCTCTATGCGGCGTGCGAATCGATTCGTATGCGGAACCGAAAAGTGGAAGTTCTCCCCTATTCGCTTTGTCCAAGAGGAAATTATGAAGCGGAGTGAAATCGATTATCGTGCCGAGAATAATCGCCATGACGAACAAACCGCCAAAGACGCGCAAAAGCGACGTGCGATATCCGAACCGAAATCGGCGCAGGAGATATTCGGTCAAAATGCCGAGGAGAAGTATCGCAAGAAATGCCCACCACGGGAACAAAGTCAGAAAAGTGTATACGCCTTGGAAGCCGAAACCGAGGAGAAATTGCTCACCGCTTTCGTGAACGCTGAAAAGTATGAAACTTATCGCGTAGGTAAGAAGAAGGAAAATCAGCCCGGCGAGAAACGCTATGACGACTACCTGCCAAACAAAATACGCTCTCGAACGCATGACTACTTCTTTGTTCTTGATCTTGTTTATGACGACTTGTTTTATGTCTTTGTGTTCCATGTGAGTGTTCATAAGCTATTACCCCGATTGGCGTCGAAATATTTCCGAAGGACTTCCCTCGCGCGACGAAGTCTTACGCCGACCGTGCCGACGGGAATATGCAAAACGTCCGCAATCGCCTGATAATCGAGCTCTTCGAAATAAAACAACGTCAGGACTTCTCGATATGCCGGCGGCAATTGTCGCAATCCTCGGTCGATATATGTGCGTGTCTCTTCGTTTTTTTCCGCCTCAATGTACGTCTCGTCAACAGGGTGACTCACGAGCAAATCAAGGTCGAGAGAGACGGTGGGATTTTTCGATTTGTCCCGCAGAGCATTGACGAAAACGTTGTGAGCGATGCGGTATATCCACGGAGAAAACTTTCTCGCGCTATCGAAACTTTTGATATTTTGGTACGCCTTCACAAAGACGTTTTGGACCATATCCTCTATGTCGCCTCTGTCGGAAAGAAATTTTCTTCCATACCGCAAGAGTCGCGATTCGTATCTGTCGATGAGCAGAGCAAAAGCTTGCTCGTCGTTTTTCTTGACCAGCTCCGACAATTCTTCGTCGGAAAGCGACGGGTTGACGGTCTTCATGAAGCAAGTATAACAAACGATGCGGAACAAAACGTATTACAACACTACATATGTGAAACAAATAGGCGAGAAAAGCGTATTAGTAAGTGTGAATGACATTATTGGATTAATCAAAACACCTATGAAGAAAAAAAGAAAAATGTTGGCGACGGGAGTCATTGTGACCACGATGCTTCTCACCGGTGCGGGCGCCACGCTCGCCCAAAATCTCCCGGCTCCGACCGAAAATGCGCGAGGATTATCGTCGGACAACATGGCCGTCTATGCGTACGATAATTTTCAGGAAGAAGAGCTGGCGAACGGAAAAACTGCCGCCGAGATTCTCGAGGAACAAGGATTCAGCCCTTCCCAAATCCAAAAACTTTCCGCCGGTAGAACAAAATCGACGGGCAAAAACGGACAAAGCGTCCTCGAAGAAGCGTAGTTGTCGGAGTCCTGTTTTTCCGCTATACTAGTAGCTCCCGTATGAATATTCGCGCTTTTGGAGAAGATTTTTTCAAATATTTGGTTCCCGGAATACTCACGACCGCTCTCGAAGTCGCCGCGCTTATTTTCTTGCTACGAAATATGCACACTCGCGGATTGTGGTATCTCATCGCTGTCGGCGTAACCTTCATCATCGGCACGACGATACAATATTTTGCCGTTCACCGTTTCATTTTTCACGACAGCGACAGAGAATTTAAAGAAGGGTACGTTTATTTTATGCTCGTGGCACTCGTCGGACTCCTTCTCACGCTCGCTCTCGTCATCGTTTTCACCTACATTCTCGCTATACCGCCCATTCGCGCGCGAGTACTCACTGCAATCATTGTCGGTATATGGAACTTCGTCGCCAACTATTTTATCAGTTTCGAAATGCACAAAAAACACGAGGTTTTCGAAGAATCTAAGACCCGAAAGTAAGCGTAAATATTTTTACTCCCGAATTTTTCGGTTTGAGAGTCAGTGTGTGCGACTCGACATCCGTGCCCGAGACAAGCGTGTAGAGTTGCGCGGCCGAGATTGAGATTGTCTTGGACAATGTGCCGTCAATAAAGACATCCACGTCAGCCGGCGTGTCTGACTCGGCGACCGCGTAGACGTATTTTGCCGTGTACGGAAAGACGAGCGTGCTCGCGCTTCCACTCTGCGCATACTGCGACTCCACCTTCCAGTCCCCGACAAGATTTGAACTGACGTCTTCGCCGCGAAACGAACCAAAATACGTTTCCTGACTTATGATGTCCATTTGCGGAGTTGGATTTGAAACGGTCGTTGTTGCGATCCCCGCATCGCTCTCGCCGAGTGCCTGCGCGCGCTCGAGGAGAAGTTGTTGAATGGTACTTTCGGTATCACTGTAACCACCTTCACCGATGTGATCTTCGCGAATAAATCCGTCTATATCGATGAGATATTCTCTCGGCCAGTATTGGTTTTCGTAGGCGTTCCACGTGCCCTGATTACTGTCGAGAACGACCGGATATTGTATGCCGAATTTTTGCACGGCCGCCCTCACATTGTTTATGTCTTTTTCAAAATCGAATTCCGGCGTGTGAATGCCGATAATGATGAGACCTTTGTCCTCGTATTTGCTGTACCAATCATTTAGATAAGGAATGGTGCGCTGACAGTTGATGCAGGAATAAGTCCAAAAATCTATGAGAATGACTTTCTTGCCGATGTACTGCGAAATCGTTATGGGCAGTCCTCCGGGCGTGTTTATAAAACCGGTCGGGTCGACGATCTCTTTCGCTTGCGGATATTGAAGAGCCTTTTGGGCAATAATCGTCGCGCGTGAAGAACTGGCGGCGCCCGCGACGGACGCCGCCACTGTCGAACTCGCAAAATCGTCCCCGACAGGCGCGGAAACGCTTCCTCCAGCTTTATTCATTTCGATATAGGCGATTGCCGAGACGATCAAAAGCAGGACGATGATGAGTGAAATTGTTTTTGAAGTTTTCATTATTGATGAAGAATTAAAGAATTGACGAAACTGAAGTCGGCGATGTCCGAAAGCGAACCGGTAAAAACCAAAATACCGATGAGTATCAAAATCACGCCGAAAATTTTGTTCACGTACGAAAGTCCCACGGCGTGCCGCTCAAAAAAACCCGACGCTTGGGACGCGAAAAGTCCGACGACAAGAAACGGCACGCCGAGGCCGACAGCATACGAAAAGAAAAGCGTAAACGCCGAGCCAGGATGGCTCGCGGCAAGCCCGATGATGGCGCCGAGTGTTGCCCCGACGCACGGCGTCCAGCCGGCGGCGAAAGCGAAACCGAAAAGAAACGACGTGACAAATCTCGGCCGTTTTGATTTCGTATCGACGCGCATCACGTGCGTCTTTTCCAAAAATCCGATATGCAAAAGTCCGGTGAGATAGAGTCCGAAGACGATGACGATCGTGCCGCCAATCCACGAAAGCCATTCCTCCACTCGACCGGCAACGTGGATTAAAACGGTGTTGAGCAAAACTCCGAGCAAAGCAAAGACGACGGAAAAGCCGACGACGAACCAGAGACTCTGGAGAAAAATTCCCGCTTTGTTTTGTTTTCCGTCGGTTGACGCGCCGGCGAGATACGCCAAAAATCCGGGGATAATAGGCAAAACGCACGGCGAGAGAAAAGAAACTACTCCGGCGGCGAAGGCGATGGGAATGGTAACGTCGTTCATGCTTTTGAAGTATACCAATTGCAAAAAACGGCGGATATGAGAAGATATCACGGCTAAACAAAAAACCTTTTGAGTAAAGAACGAATTCGCGTCAACCATCAAATTAGAGCCACGGAAGTCCGCGTCATTGGAGCGGAAGGCGAAAACCTAGGCGTCATTCCCCTCTCGGAGGCTCTTAATCGCGCCCACGACGCGGGACTCGACCTTATCGAGATATCTCCGAACGCCACTCCGCCGGTCGCCAAAATAATGGACTTTGGCAAATTCCAATATGAGGAAAACAAGCGCGCCAAAGTCGTCAAATCAAAAACACACGAAGTCGAAGTAAAAAGCATTCAAGTGAAAATAGGCACCGGCGAGCACGACCTCGCTCTCAAGGCCAAGAAAGCTTCGGAGTGGCTTGCCGAAGGCAACCGCGTCCGGCTCGAACTTTTCCTCCCCGGCCGCGCCAAATATCTCGATCCGAAATTCCTCGATGAGCGTCTGCAACGTATGCTTGTTCTCCTCACCGAAAAGTACAAAATAAGCGAAAAACCGCAAAAAGGCCCTAAGGGTTTGAGCGTCATTGTCGAACGCGGATAGGAACTTGACAGAGAATATAAAAGTATTAAAATAAAACTAGATCTGTAAGGACGTACTTGGATGATATATGCGTCCGCATTTGGGCACGGGTTGGTTAAGACCTCCGTAAAAATGTCAAAATAGACGAGTTGGCTCGCAGCTCCGTGACGCCAGCAGTAACAAGGGAGTACCACTAGTATTCCTGTGCTACACAATTTGAAACCATATTCGTAGATCCAAGCGGATATGGTTTTCATTTTACATTGGACAAAATCTATCTTTCCTGTAATATATCCCTATCGCCCTTTGGGGCGTCTTTATTTCCACACAATGTCGATAAAAACCCGCAAATCATACACAAAACGCCTCAAGGTCACGAAGAACGGCAAGGTTCTCGCGCGCAAACCCGGCCAAAACCACTTCAATTCCAAAGACAGTGGCCGAAAGACGATGGCCAAACGCCGCACCGCTTACCTCAAAATTCCGAATAAAGAAAAGTCCCATTTTCTCGTCGGTTTTTAAATTTTTAATTCAATCTTATGGCACGCGTAAAAAAAGCAGTTAACGCCCTCAAATACCGCCGAAACCTTCTCAAGATGACGAAAGGTTACCGCTTTCAGCGTTCAAAGACCGAACGTGCCGCGCAAGACGCCGTCATGCATGCCGGAGCTCACGCTTTCCGCGACCGCCGCGACAAAAAAGGCACCCGCCGCTCGGAATGGATTATTAAAATCAACGCCGTCCTCGATGCCAAAGGACTCTCTTACTCCAAATTCATGGGCGCGATGAAAAAGAAAAACATTTTGATTGACCGAAAAATCCTCGCCGACCTCGCAGAACACAATCCTGAAATATTCGACCGCGTCGTCGAACACGCTCGATAAAACTAAAACCGCCGCAAGGCGGTTTTTT